>NZ_LWHG01000022.1 GCF_001625445.1 Haladaptatus sp. R4
TTGAGTTTCAACCTTGCGGTCGTACTCCCCAGGCGGAGTGCTTAATGCGTTAGCTGCAGCACTAAGGGGCGGAAACCCCCTAACACTTAGCACTCATCGTTTACGGCGAGGACTACCCGGGTATCTAATCCTGTTTGATCCCCACGCTTTCGCACATCAGCGTCAGTTACAGACCAGAAAGTCGCCTTCGCCACTGGTGTTCCTCCATATCTCTGCGCATTTCACCGCTACACATGGAATTCCACTTTCCTCTTCTGCACTCAAGTTTTCCAGTTTCCAATGACCCTCCACGGTTGAGCCGTGGGCTTTCACATCAGACTTAAAAAACCGCCTACGCGCGCTTTACGCCCAATAATTCCGGATAACGCTTGCCACCTACGTATTACCGCGGCTGCGGGCACGTAGTTAGCCGGGGCTTCCTCGTGAGGTACCGTCACCGCGCCGCCCTCTTCGAACGGCGCTCCTTCGTCCCTCACAACAGAGCTTTACGACCCGAAGGCCTTCTTCGCTCACGCGGCGGTCGCTCGTCAGGCTTTCGCCCATTGCGGAAGATTCCCTACTGCTGCCTCCCGTAGGAGTCTGGGCCGTGTCTCAGTCCCAGTGTGGCCGGTCACCCTCTCAGGCCGGCTACGCATCGTCGCCTTGGTGAGCCGTTACCTCACCAACTAGCTAATGCGCCGCGGGCCCATCCGCAAG
>NZ_LWHG01000023.1 GCF_001625445.1 Haladaptatus sp. R4
ACGCGCCACTCGGGTCGACGAAATCCGGCGTGGACGTGCTGGCGATGGCGATTCACGCCACCCCGCCGATGCTCATCATGATCGCCGCCGGGGGCATCTTCGCCACCGTCATCGCGCTCGCCATCGGTACGCTGGCGGGCTACAGTGGCGGGACGGTTGACACCGTACTGACGTCCTTTTCGGACATTGCCATGACCATCCCCGGCCTGCCGCTCATCATGGTGCTCGCCGCCGTCTTCCACCCCGACAGCCCCGTCCTCATCGGCCTCCTCATCACCATCAACTATTGGGCTGGCCTCGCCCGCTCGATTCGCTCGCAGGTGCTTACCCTGCGCGAGGAGTCCTATGTGGAAGCCTCCCGGACGATGGGCGTGAGCACGCCGCGCATCCTGTTCAAGGACGTCATCCCGAATTTGATGCCGTTCGTGTTGGTCAACTTCGCCAACGCCGCTCGCTACGTCGTCTTCACCTCCGTCGGATTGGCCTATCTGGGCATCCTGCCCACCTCGGTGCCCAACTGGGGCGTCGACCTGAACAACGCGTACAAGCAAGCTGGGG
>NZ_LWHG01000024.1 GCF_001625445.1 Haladaptatus sp. R4
ACGCGCCACTCGGGTCGACGAAATCCGGCGTGGACGTGCTGGCGATGGCGATTCACGCCACCCCGCCGATGCTCATCATGATCGCCGCCGGGGGCATCTTCGCCACCGTCATCGCGCTCGCCATCGGCACCCTCGCCGGATACAGCGGCGGGACGGTTGACACCGTACTGACGTCCTTTTCGGACATCGCCATGACCATCCCCGGATTGCCGCTCATCATGGTACTGGCCGCCGTCTTCCACCCAGATAGCCCCGTCCTCATCGGCCTCCTCATCACCATCAACTATTGGGCTGGCCTCGCCCGCTCGATTCGCTCGCAGGTGCTTACCCTGCGCGAGGAGTCCTATGTGGAAGCCTCGCGGACGATGGGCGTGAGCACGCCGCGCATCCTGTTCAAGGACGTCATCCCGAATTTGATGCCGTTCGTGCTCGTCAACTTCGCCAACGCCGCTCGCTACGTCGTCTTCACCTCCGTCGGATTGGCCTATCTGGGCATCCTGCCCACCTCGGTGCCCAACTGGGGCGTCGACCTGAACAACGCGTACAAGCAAGCTGGGG
>NZ_LWHG01000025.1 GCF_001625445.1 Haladaptatus sp. R4
GCGATGAGTTTCGGACAGCGGGTCCGGAATCGACAGCCACTCGGCGGGTCGATGGGCGACGGCACGTCGCCCTCCAGCACGCCGCGCGTCTCGGCAACGCGCGGGTCGGGCACGGGAATGGATTCGAGGAGCGCCTGCGTGTACGGATGCTGTGGGTTCTCGAACAGTTCCTCCTTGTCCGCCAACTCGACCAACTGGCCGAGATACATCACGGCGACGCGGTCGGAGATGTGGCGAATCACCGAGAGGTCGTGGGCGATGAACAGGTACGTCAAGTCGAACTCGTCCTGCAGCGAGCGCATCGTGTTGAGCACTTGGGCCTGAATCGAGACGTCGAGCGCCGTCACGGGTTCGTCACAGACGATGAAGTCCGGATTCACGCTCAGCGCACGCGCCAAGTTCACCCG
>NZ_LWHG01000026.1 GCF_001625445.1 Haladaptatus sp. R4
CCCTCGTCGTAGGTCACCGACGCGTTCCGAATGCTCAGGATCGGGTCCGATACCTCCGTGACTGTTTCCTGTTGTTGTGACATCATGCTTAGAGCACCTCCGTGCTATCCTCGGATTCTTCCAGCGTCGTCGATTCACCCGCCAACCGAGTCCTGACACGCGGGTTGAACAAGCGGTCGAGGCCCTGCGCGAGCAGGATGAGCGAGAGGGCGATGCCCATGATCATGATCATCGGGACAATGAGCTGATACAGCGCGCTCGTGCCAACCAACGCCCCAGCTTGCTTGTACGCGTTGTTCAGGTCGACGCCCCAGTTGGGCACCGAGGTGGGCAGGATGCCCAGATAGGCCAATCCGACGGAGGTGAAGACGACGTAGCGAGCGGCGTTGGCGAAGTTGAC
>NZ_LWHG01000027.1 GCF_001625445.1 Haladaptatus sp. R4
TCCGCGGGCCGTGTCTTGCTTGCTCAAATTCCCTCCTGCGTTCTCCCACTCGTACTGCGGCGAGCACACGCTACGCGGTGCTCGCCGGGTAGCTCGTGAGAGAAACGCCGAGAGGGAGATTTGAACTACCAGAAGACGCTTCCTCGCCTCCGGCGAGACTGCCTCTTCCGTCATTCAAATCCCTCAACCGTCATCTCCTCACACGTGCCCGAGAGCCACGGCTCTCGGGCGGTAACGTTCGGAGAATGACGCCGAGAGGGAGATTTGAACCGGGCAAGACATTCCTGCTCGCTCACATTCGTTCGCTCCGCGGGCCGTGTCTTGCTTGCTCAAATTCCCTCCTGCGTTCTCCCACTCGTACTGCGGCGAGCACACG
>NZ_LWHG01000028.1:300000-529312 GCF_001625445.1 Haladaptatus sp. R4
CCAAGGAGACGATGGACGAAGTAACCGAAGCGGCGGACGCGTGGGAGTCCGGCGAGCGAGCGACCTACGCCATCACGACGAAATCCGACGGCGAATTCGTCGGCGTCGCCGAACTGTGGCTCGAATGGGAGAAGCGTTCGACCTCGTTCGGGATGTGGGTTCGCGAGCCGTTTTGGGGGCGTGGCTACTCGGGGGAACGGGCCGGTGCGATGTCGTACGTCGCGTTCGAGCGACTCGACCTCGAACTCGTGAGCGTCGGCCACGACCCGGAAAACGAGCAGTCGAAACGCGCCATCGAGAAGTACGTCGATTCCTACGGCGGGCAGTTCGACGCGATGCTTCGAAATTGGTTCCCTCCGGACGACTCCGGCGAACCAGTGGACCTCCAGACCTACAGCATCTCGCAGGAACAGTGGCGCGAGAACGTCACGGAAGCGGAGCTATCGACGATTCGAATCGTTCGGTGATCTTCACGAATAACGCCTTTTGAGCCGTGGTAACGGTCGAAATCACCTACGAAGAAACGCGCCGTGAGAGCGCCAGTTTGGCCCCGAAACCGACGAGCACGCTCCCGCTCGCCGTGCGAAGTATCCGCCGGAGGAGGTCGCGTTCGGTAACGACCCGCCGCGCTCGCGCGGAGAACACCGCAAGCAGTGCCTGATAGCAGAATCCGAGCGTGGCGAACAGCACCCCGAAGAGGAAAATCTGCGGAGCGGCGGGACTCCCCGGCCGAACGAACTGCGGGAGGAACGCGAGGAAGAACAGGGCCACTTTCGGGTTCGAGACGTTGATGAACAGCGCGCTTCGGAAGGACTCGACCGGGGTGTATCCCGTCCCCTCCGGCGTGATTTCGAACTCCTCTTCGCCGCGGAACGTCTGCACGCCGAGGTAGACGAGGTACGCCGCGCCGACGAGTTTGACGGCGGTGAACGCCACCGCGGACGTTCGCAGAATCGCCGACAGACCGAGGACGGCCGCCGTCGTGTGGACGATGCTTCCCGTCGAAGAACCGAGCGCGGCGGTGACACCGGTCGTCCGCCCGTCGCTGACGCTCCGGGTCAGCGTGTAGAGGCTGTCCGGGCCGGGAGCGACGATGAGCACGAGCGCGGCGGGGATGAAGGCGATGATAGTCTGTACTGCGACCATGAATCCACCGTCACGGGCGGGTACGATAAAACTACGAGCCGATTTCTTCGCCTCACGTTTTCACGTTCGATTCTGTGCTCCTTCGAAATCGACCTCTGGTTGCCGTGATATCGACCGTGATCGGTTCGGCCGGTTGTAGCGTCAGGGGCGCAGCAAGCCACGTTCGTCGTGAAAACGCGCGTTCGTCACAGGGCGCTCCAGAGAGCGAACACGCCGAACCCGACGATGACGACTCCTGCCAATCGGTTCACCCGCCGCATGATCGAGCGGGTGAATCGTGCGCGGAATACGCTCACGGCGGTGCTGAGGACGAACCACCAGAGTGCCGACCCGAGGAAGACGCCGCCGACCAACACGGCGGCGTGGGTGTAGTTTCCGGACGCTCCGACACCCAATCCCGTGAAGATGCCGACGAAGGCGATGATCGTCACCGGATTTGAGATAGTCAACAGGAACGTCGAACCGTAATCTCTGGCAAGGCCATGCACATCCGTGGAGGATACCGGCGTCTCCGCCGGTTCCGCTCGAAACGACTGGATGCCGAGATACAGGAGGAGGATACCACCGCCGATGCGGATACCCACTCGGTAGTCGAGCAGGAGCGACGACACGGCCGTAATCCCGAACCCCGCGATAGCTCCGTACACGGCGTCCGCCGACGCCGCTCCGAGACCGCTCACGAAGCCCGAACGTCGGCCCTTAGAAAGCGTTCGCTGGATACACAACACTCCGATCGGGCCGACGGGGGCCGCGATCGAAAACCCGAGAACGATACCGCGAATCAGCACCTCGATTGTCGCTGTCGTTAATAGCGGTCACCTCTCGTCAGCCCAAACGCAGCAGTCGTAGATGTACCTTGTGCGTCTGCGTTGAATGCTATCCATCATCACGAAACACAACATCGTTCGGGTGGACAACGAGAACGGTTCAACTACTCGTCGAGGGATTCTCGGAACGCCCACACCCGGACGTAATGTGCCCAGTACCCCTCAAGCGGTTCGTATGGTTCGCTCAGTCGGTCGAGGTCCGCATCCGTCGCCACTTCAGTGCCGAGTTCGTACAATTCAGCGACAGCTTCGCGGAGTCTCCGCTCGGTGCGGGGGATTCCCGAGAGCCGTCCGAATCCCCTCAGCGCGATGAACTCGCTCGACCACTCGCCGAATCCCCAGACGTCCGCCAACCGCTCCCGGATGGTCGCGTCGTCCAGTGTGGACAGGTCTTCGTTCGCGAACGCGTCGGCGGCGGCGAGAACCGTCTTCGCCTTTCGCTCGTCGTCGATGGCGTCGTGGACGGCGAGCGCGTCGTCGCGAACCATCTCCGGCGTCGGAAACAGCAGTATCTCTTCACCCTCTACTTCCACGATTCGACCACACGCTTCGACGAGTACCCGTTTCGACTTCTTTGCGACCTGCATGGGTGTTCGCTGGCTGAGCGCGGCCCAGCACGCGGCTTCGAACGGGGTCGAGAAGCAAACGTGGTGGTAGCCATAGAGGCCGTCAACGACGCGCTCGAAGGCCGGGTCACCCTTCGACGCCTCGTACAGTACGGTCAGGTCGTCGTCGAGCGAAAGAAACGCTCGGAGCCAGTCGCCCACTGCATCGAGGTCACCCGTGTTTTCGAGCCAATCGACCTCCACCGATAGTGTGCCCTCGTCGCCTTCGGTAACCGAAGCCACGAACGGGTGGTCTTCGACGTATCCACCGGTCGTGAGCGAACGCGTCGAACAGAGGTGGTCACCCGAGCACGGAACGAATCCACGAAGGAACGCCAACGATTGCTCGAACTCGAACGGTTCGACCGGATCGATAGTCAGCTTGGTTTCTCCGACGCGTTCCGTGGTAGCCATACGAGTCATAGGAGTGATTTATTTATAAGTTGGCCGATTGGCCAGTTCGATAGATTCGAATCGAGGATGCACGCATATCATCTTTCGAAAAGCCGCGGGGTTTTGCGGAAAATGGGGAAGCATCGCTACGTCAGACGGGAGAAACGAAATCGGTAGAAAATCTCGTCCTCACCGATTCTCGCGCTGTTCGACCGTGTTCAGACAGGTAGAATCCATCAGACAGGGTGGTAAAACGATGCTATCCATACCACGAATATCGAAATGATGGTAAGATTCTTTGTCTATGGTACTATAGTTTCTTCTATGTCAACAGAGACGGATAGACAGGGGCGGTTGTACATCCCCAAAGAGGTGCGTGAGAAGTACGGCGAGAAGTACCATATCGTGACGTACGAGGATAGAATCGAACTCATTCCAGTCGCGGACGATCCTCTCGCCGCCGTCCGTGAGGCGACAGGCGACCTTCGTGATGCGTCCATCGAGGAGATTCGAGAGGACATCGAGGCAGAGGGAAGAGCCAAAGCCCGCGACAAGGACGCCGATAGATGACGGTGTACGTCGAGACCGATTTTTTGCTCGCGCTAGCAAAAGATTCCGACTGGTTACAGGGGTCGGCGGAGAATGCGCTGACCGAATACGAGGTCGAAACGTCGGCGTTCTCGTATCTCGAACTCGTCCTCGCCAGGGAACGCTACGAGTTCGACTACGTTCCGCTGATAGCAAATCTGCTCGAACTCGTCCCCGTTCGAGACGAGGAAGAGAAGCAGGTGGTTCTGAAGGCGGTCAACTATTACGACGAGGGAATGACGCCGTTCGACGCATTCCATGCGGCGACTACGGAAACTAGGGGAATGGACGTACTATCGTCCGAGAAAGACTACGAGGACATCGAGGTATCGAGAATCGGCCTCGAACCGACCGACGAGGGGTGAACGTTAACGAAGTGGACTTCATTCTCGCTACGACAGCGACGAACTCGCTGAACAGTAACCGGAATACCTTCCACTCGGATCGCACGCTGAATCGTCCAAAAACGTTGTTTCCGACCTCAGATTGCTTTGTTGTTCACTTTGTTTAGGTCTCAAACTGACGTCACAGATTTCTCCCACTTTGGTGCATTTCCCTCAACGGGCGTTTGGTGTCTGATATATTACCAATCCCGTCCAACAGTCGAATCCAACTAACAGCCGAACTCAACCAAACTACCAAGTTCAACGGCCAGCGAGACACGGGCATGGATTCGCTCTCCGATCCGAGTTCCCTCCGTGGTCGGACGGCCATCGAGTTCCGGGAGGAGCAGAGCGTGGACGAGCAGGGAGAGTTCGAGTACTTCGCGTCCGTCGATGGGATGGTCGCGGTCGGTATCACCAACGGGGCCGGAGCAGTACTGCTGATGAACGGCCCGCACGGATGGAGGTTACCGTACGGCCCCGTCGATACGGACGAGGACTGGACGGCCGCCGGGCGATCCGTCGGCGAGGAACTGGCCGGAGTCAGCCTCACCATCACCTGCGCGGAACGCGTCGCTCGGATAACCCACCGTGAAGCGGGTAACGAGGAGCGTAAAACGACGAGCTATGACGTCGTACTGCGTACGATTCCCGTAACGGGTGAACCGATCGATGACGACCCTCGTTTCGGCCCTTGGGACGAACTGGAGGTAAGGTGGTTCGACAGCGTTCCCGAGGACGCCTACTGGAATCACGGGGATGCCGTGGATGACATCCGTCTGTTCGTCGGGTGAGGGACGGAAATTCGGGAAACCACTCGATAGCGACCTCATTTCGGTCTCGAACTGACGTTACAGATCCCATCCACTTTGCAGCTATTTTCAGCATGGAACGAGCTACGGAGTTCCGACGAACCGATGTCGGCGGGCCAGATAGAGGCTCGCAATCGGCACGTTCAGCAGCGGAACCAAGACGAACAAGTAGAGGAGGGTTGGCGTCCACTGCGACCGCTCGCTCACGTACGCTCGGTCGTAGTAGAGTGCGAACGGGCGAACGGGGAGAGCGCGTAACTCACGACGAGTAACACTGCCGCGATCTCGCCGAGATACCCTGAAACCTGTAGTCCGACGTACCGTGCGAACGCAGTGTTCAGGAGCGTTACCGAGAGCCAAAGGAGGAACGAGATGGGTATTGCCAATATCGGAACCCACCAACTGCCGGGGAACAGCACTCTGCGGCTTTGTTTTGTGGCCATGTACATTCGTCCATGGCAGGGATGCACGCAATCAGTAATAGCTCTTCGTAGGGATTTCCGACCCGTGTTCCGTGTTAATTACTACCGATTCTCGCGCTGTTCGACCTTGTTCAGTTCGATGAGCAACCGGAAAATCGCCTTCACCAGATTCGAATCCACTTCGAACTTCTCGGCGTTCTCGCCCGCTCGGTCCATCACGCGCTGTTCCTGTGCCTCGTCGGTCGTCGGGATGTCCTCGACGGACTTCACCTCCGCGACCGTATCGGCGACGTAGGTTCGTCGGGCGATGAGTTCCACCAGTTCGCGGTCGATGGATTCGATCTCTTCGCGCAGTTCGTCCAGGCTCATATCGTTCGGGTTCCGCCCGTCTGTGTTGTCGTTAGCCATGTCGTTCCCTCCAATGAATTCCACTTTTCCCGCACGTCCTCTAAAACCTCCCGCCCGCCGACGGCGACGAAGCTCGGTCCCGTCCCGGAAAGCGAGACGCCGTCCACGTCCGGCATGGCGTCCACCATGGGGTCGGCCGAAAAACCGAGCGCGCCACAGAAGGCGAAGCCGTTCACCGTCATCGCCCGGCCGTACTCGCCGTCGAGAGCGAGGTCGGCGACGAGGTCGGCCATCGGCGCGACCTGCCGACAGCGGGAGACGTCGGCATCGGCGGAAAAGGACTGCTCCGGCGGCGACCACACCAGCACGTCCCAGTCCACCTCGTCGCGGGCGAGCAGTTCGTCCTCGGCGTTGTCCGTGACGGTGACGCCGCCGAGCATGCTCGCGCTGGCGTCGTCGAACGCGCCGGTCACGGTGACGCCGACGTCACGGGCCGCTTGCACGCCGATTCGGCAGGCGTCCTCCCGTCGCATCTCGACGTCGAGTGCGGACAGGGTCGCCAGCACCGTCGCGTTCGCCGCGGCGCTCGAACTCTTCAGGCCCGCGGCCATCGGGATGTCGCTCTCGGTTCGTACCGTCGCGCCGAATTCCGAATCTTCCGTTTCGAGGACGAGTTCGACACAGCGTTCGATGAGTCGAGCGTCCGCGTCCGGATTCTCCGCGATTTCCCCGCGAATCTCGCCGGAGTCGTCCAGTTCGACGGTGGCGGTGGTTTCGGTGTCGATGGCGAACGCCGACCCGACTCCAGTGGCGAGGGCGTTGAGTATCGTCCCGGCGGCGGGTGCTTTCGCGCGGCCGTGCATGGTCGGCTTTCGCAGGTGGCCGTCTTCAGGGTGGCGGTGGGGGCAACGTTTTGATTGATCCGGAACGCGGGTCTTTTCCCCCTCTCCGACCAACCGTTGGACATGAGTGTCCGCAACGACGTTTCCCCCGACACGCTCGGCGTCGAACTCACCGAGGACGGTATCGTCGTCGAATACAAGGACGGTCGTGAGACCTTCTACCACGGCGTTCCGAGGAAGGTGGACGGAACGCTCCGAACCCAACCGGGCAAACTGGTGCAGGTGCTCGTCACCGCTCCGACGGAGACGGAGGGCGTCATGACCTACGTCAACGACCGGGATACCCACGACGACATCCTCGAAGAGACCGGCGTCGGCCGAGTCATACTGGAACCCGGAGAGGAGGCGGAACTGTTCCCCGGGGTGTCGGTTCGCTCTGACGGCTACGCCGTCGAAGTCGAGGCCAGTCCCGAGATTGCGCGCGGTCGCGTGTTCCTCTTCGAGGAAGACGCGATGGGCGAACGGTCGTTCGAGTTCGTGGAAGAGGACGAGTCGGCGGACGGAAACGAATAATGCCGCTCGCGAAGCGCTGGCAAGCACTCGACAGGGGAACGGTCGCGGGCACGCCGGAACGGTGGGCGATGTACGAACTGGGGACCGACGGCGAAGTCGTGGAAATCGGTGTCGGCGTCCTGCGCGACGAACTGAAGACGGCGCTGACCTATAGCGACGCGACACAGGTTCGCTGGGAGACGTGTCAGTCGCAGGCGCAAGCCGAGGAGTTGGCCGCCGAGCATCGGGAACGAGCGGAATTGGACTGATTCGGCGGTTTGCAGAAGCGGTGCGGTTTTCCGGTCAGTTGATGGGAGAAGACCCGTGTCGTTCCTCGGCGTCCTTCCACTCGCCCAATCCCTCCGGGTCCAAGTGGATGTGGACGTCGCCGACGTCGTCGCGCGAGACGAGGTCGTTTCTGAGTTCGGTTTCGATGTCGTGGGCTTCGATGAACGTGTGGTCGGCCGCGACTTCGGCGTGGAATTCTACCTCGTAGACGGTTCCGGCGTGATACGCGGTGAAATCGTGCAGTCCGTGAACGTCCTCGTGGGAGAGGATTTCGTCCCGGATATCGTCGCGAACCGGCTTCGGTGCGGCGGTGTCCACGAGGTAGTTGACGTTTTCCCGCGAAATTTCGACGCCTTGGTGGATGACGAGCAGGCTGACCAGTCCCCCGGCCAGCGGGTCGAGGACGGGGAATCCACCGGCCATTCCAGCCACGCCGATGACCGCCGCGCCCGTGGTGTAGAGGTCGTTTTTGCTGTCGGCGGCGAGCGCGGCGAGACCGGCCGACTCGACGTTGCGATTGACCCGCTTCGTGTACCAGTAACAGAACGCGCGGTCACAAAAGGCGAAGGCGAGACCGGCGACGAGGGCGATGCTGTAGGTAGATTCGGGTGCCGAAAGGATGGTCTGACCGGCGTCGTAGAGCAGTTTCAGTCCGAGAAGGACGAGCGTGCCGCCGACGAACAGGGCGGTCAGCGGTTCGACCCGGTCGTGGCCGTGGGGATGGTTGGTGTCCGGGCCCTCGAACGAGAGGCGACCCCAGACGAGCACCACCGCACTCGCCAGCAGGTCGGCCACTGAGTGAGCGGCGTCGGCGACGAGCGCGAGGCTTCCGAAGGTGAGGCCGACGCCACCTTCCACCACGATTTTGAGGACGTTCGTCAGGACGTTGGCCCACGACGCTTTGAGAAACTCCTTCCGGTGGTCACCCATTCGTTCTTCCGTGGGGAGCGCGAGGTTAAGAATATATGGGTTAGAGCTGACAAATAACTATTTTAGATCGAGTCTAAATCACATGCCTACACGTGACATGGGCGTCGAACCCTCGCTACAGTCGGCGAGCCATCACCACGATACCGAGGACGATGAGGGCGATTCCCCAGTAGAGCGAGTCGAAGGGGAGGACCTTCAACAGGAGCGTGACGACGCCGGAGGTGAACAGCGACCAACCGATGGTAGTGTTGTATCCCATAGAAGCTACACGATGACGAATCGTTTCAAGCTATCGGCAGTGAGAAAATCAGTTCGACTGGTACGTTCGTTACCCTACTGGATGTAGGAAGGGTCTTCCGCATCGCAGTTCTCCTCGTGTTGTTCGGCGTCGCTCTGGTCGTCGAACATCAGTCCGCACTGCTCGCACTGGTACCATGTCGTGTCGTCTCGCTCGGTTCGAGCAACCATAATTGTACACTCGGTAGCATCGGACAAAGGGGTTTCTGCGGGAAACCCTGAAGACGGTCCGGTGACGAGTAGGGAATATGACGAAAAAACCGACGGTTGCGCTCACCGTCAGGGGCGCGGAAAAGCGCGACGGCGGACGGGGTATCGCCCGGATCGCCGACGCGGCGCGACAGAAACTCGGCGTGCTAAGCGGCGATACGGTCGTGGTCGAAGGCGACGGGACGACCGTGGTGAAGGTGTGGCCCGCTTCGAGCACGGTGCCGGAGAACACCATCCAGATAGACGCCGAGACGCGGGCGAACGCGGGGGTCAGAATCGGGGACGAAGTGTCGGTGTCCCCGATTTCGGTCTCGGACGCGGACTCCATCACCGTCGTTCCGAAGGCCAACTTCTCGATGGACGACGTGGACACGCTGGAGCGAGCGGTGAAACAGGAACTGCTCGACCGGCCCGTTCAGTCCGGGGAGCGGGCGCGAATCGAACGACTCGGCGACGCCGGACTGTTCGTCGTGTCGCGGACGAACCCCGGCGGAACCGTCCGCGTGACGAACGACACGGACGTGAAGGTCTCGCTCTCGAAACTGACCGAATCCGTCTCGACTGCCGCGTCTAACTCCAACGATTCGACGGACGTGACCGGCGCGGCCTACGAGGACATCGGCGGACTGGACGAGGAACTCCGCCGCGTCCGCGAGATGGTCGAACTACCGCTGTCGAACCCGGAACTGTTCCGGCGGTTGGGCATCGACCCGCCGAAAGGCGTCCTGCTCTACGGCCCGCCGGGAACCGGAAAGACGCTCATCGCCAAGGCCGTCGCAAACGAGGTCAACGCCCACTTCGTCTCCATCTCCGGGCCGGAAGTGATGAGCAAGTACAAGGGTGAGAGCGAGGAGCGACTCCGCGAGATTTTCACCGAAGCCAGCGAGAACGCACCCTCGATAATCTTCTTCGACGAGGTGGACAGCCTCGGCGGGAAACGCGACGAGGAGAGCGACATGGAGAATCGGTTAGTCGCCCAGATGCTCTCGCTGATGGACGGGTTGGAATCCCGCGGCGAAGTCGTCGTCATCGGCGCGACGAACCGCGTGGACGCCATCGACCCCGCGCTCCGCCGTGGCGGCCGGTTCGACCGCGAGATCGAGATCGGCGCGCCGGACGAGGGCGGCCGACGCGAAATCCTCGAAGTCCACACCCGCGGCATGCCGCTGGCCGACGACGTGGCCGTCGAACGACTCGCCGCGACGACACACGGGTTCGTCGGTGCCGACCTGCACACGCTCGTCACGGAGGCGGCCATGGCGGCGCTCCGTCGGGCACGTGACGACGGCGCTGACGACGAGGCACTGCTTTCCGTCGAGGTGACCCGCGGCGACTTCAACACCGCACTGGCGAGCGTCGAACCGTCCGCGATGCGCGAGTTCGTCGCCGAAGCACCCGAAATCTCGTTCGAGGACGTTGGCGGACTGAACGAGGCCAAGCGAACGCTCATCGAGGCCGTCGAGTGGCCGCTCTCGTACTCCAACCTGTTCGAGGCGACGAGGACGGAACCGCCGAGCGGCGTCCTGCTCTACGGCCCGCCGGGTACCGGAAAGACGCTTCTCGCCCGTGCACTCGCCGGTGAGAGCGACGTGAACTTCGTCTCCGTCGCCGGGCCGGAACTGCTCGACAGGTACGTCGGCGAGAGCGAGAAATCGGTTCGCGAGGTGTTCGACAGGGCGAGACAGGCCTCCCCAGCGATCGTGTTCTTCGACGAGATCGACGCGCTCGCGAGCCAGCGCGACGACTCACACGAGGTCACCGAACGCGTCGTCTCCCAACTGCTGACCGAACTGGACGGGTTGACCGAAAACCCGAACCTCGTCGTCCTCGCGGCGACGAACCGCCGCGAGGCCATCGACCCCGCGCTGTTGCGTCCCGGGCGACTCGAATCCCACATCGAGATTCCGGGGCCGGACGAGGAGGCCCGTCGCAAGATTCTGTCGGTGCACGCGGGGGACAAACCGCTCGCGGACGACGTCGACCTCGATGCGCTCGCGGCGGAGTTGGACGGGTTCACCGGTGCGGACATCGAAGCGCTCGTCCGGGGTGCCTCGATGCGGGCCATCCGCGAGGCCGCGGACGAGTGGACGCCCGAAGAGGCGAACGAACGGGCGGACGAAATCGTCATCGAGGAGCGCCACTTCGACATGGCCCGCGAGTTCGTCCAACCGACGCTCGGATAGCCACTTCGACTGGTTTTCTCAGCTGAACAGGTTGTTCGCCACGCTCTTGTGCGTGGCCGAGAGGGACGTGTTCGTGCTCCCGTTGTTGTATCCTTGGTTGCTCGTCAGAACCCAGTAGTCGGACGTTCCCGTCCCGTACACCGGACGCCCCGAGAGGTCGGACAGGACGCACCCCGTCACCGTGATGTGGTCGCTATCGATACCGGTGATGCCGTTGCCATCTACGTCCCGGACGACGAGGCCCAAACTCGCGTTCGTCACCCCGTTTTCGAGGAGCACACCGTTCGTCCCGCCGCCGTCGCCGTCGATGACGCCCGAGACGATGACGTTCTCGACCGAGTCGAGCCTGATTCCTGCCTGCCCTTGGTCGTAGACGGTCGCGTCGAGTCGAACGTCCTTCCCACCGTCGTCGATGTTGATGCCGTGGTTTCCGGGGTCGTCCACCTGTACGTCGAGCGTGGCCGTCTGGAGGGGAACGACGGAAAGCACCCCGTCGCCGCCGATGTCCGCGATTCTGACGTTCATCACGACGTTCTCGACCACCTCGTCGGGCTGTCCGTTCCCCTCGATTCGGATACCCGCGTCGGTGAACGAGGTGACGTTCGCGCGGACGGTCAGGTCCGTGACGGAAACGAGCAGAACTCCGGCCGTTCCGACCCCCATTCCGTCGTAGCTTCCCGAAACGACTACCTCGTCGTACTCGTTGATTCGACAGCCGGTGGCCGCTTGCGCGACGGTGCCGTCGTGCGTTCCGGTGACGCAAACGCTGGCGTTCTCGCCGCCGCCGTCGAGGTTGACCATGTGGTTCGCCGAGTCCGAGACCTGTAGCTTCACATCGACGCTGTTGCACGTCGCGCCGAGGTACACGCCGTCCAACCCGACGCCCGTGACGAGTCCCTTGATGACGACTTCTTCGACGGGATTTCCGGTATTTCCGTCGTCCACGATGGTCACGCCGTGGCCGTAGGTATCGTACACTTGGCAGTCGATCACGGCAGTCTCGATGGCCGCGATCGGATCGGCGTCATACTCGGTGTGAAGTTTGACGCCGTTCGCGTGAATCGGTGAACTGACGGTCCCGCCCCTGATATTGACGTGTTTCGTGAGCGCGGTTCGCGCGCCGACCGCGATGGCGTCGTCGCCTGCCCTGATGTCGGGATTAACCATCAATACGGAGTGCGAATCGAAGACGTGGAAACCGTCGAGACCGCCCGCGTCGTCCGGGTCCGTGATGTCCTCTGGATGGGTTCGCTGGACGTAGTCGCTCGCCAGCACGCCCATCCAACTCGTGGCGCGAATCGAGAAGTTCGTGTTGTCGATGACCGACAGGCTGTCGATGAAGAGGAAGTCGGTGCCGTCGTTCGTGAGGACGACCTCGTCGTGTTTCTCCGCCGGGAAATTCTGTCCCGCCCGATTCCCGTCGATGATACCGCCCTCTATCCAAACGTTCGCGGAGGCGGTGATGTCGAGCATGGTCGCGTTCATTCCGTCGTCCCGGCGAATCGTGTACGGTCGCAAAATCAACCAGAGATCGTCGGCCACGGTCGCCTCGACGGTGTCGGTCAGCGTGATATCGTTACAGAGGACGATGATGCCACCGGACGGAATGGCGGCTTCCAGTTCCGCCCCGGTCGAGACGTACTGAACGCAGTCGGTAGCCGTTGCATCAACCGCCGCAGCCGAAGCGTCCGCGAGCTCCCACTCCTCCCCAGTGCCGTTGTAAATCCGTCCCGTATCCGTCGCACGGAACGCCCCTCGCTCGTATGGCCGGTACTCGAAACGGTTGGCGTCCTCGTCTCGCACCGTCAGCAGTCGGTCTATCGTTTCGACGTTCTCGTTCCACCGTTTTCGAATGTCGTCCGTCGTATTTCCGTTCGGAAATCGGTACAACTCGTGGTTTCGAGTTTCATCTCCCATCGCAGATTTCTTACGCAATATATTGTATTGAACGATTCCCGCGTAGTGAAAGTGTAGCTGTGTCGGATTTCGGTCGCTCGGTGGCTTCGGTCCGTTATACGGTACCGTGAACTCGTCCGACATCATCCATGTTAGCCATCACTCTTACCCGACACCGTGACGGAGAGCCGTGTGCCATGCGCGCACTCATCATCACCGGAAACGGCGTCGAGGACAGCGAGTTCAGCTATCCGTACTACCGACTGCAGGAGGAGGGGATGGACGTGGACGTGGCGACTCCTGACGGTGGGTCCTTCGAGAGCAAGCACGGGCAGGAGTTCGAAGCCGCGGACATCTCCATCAACGACGTCCGGTCCGACCGGTACGACCTGCTCGTCCTCCCCGGCGGGCGCGCACCGGAGAACATCCGACTCGAATCATCGGGAGTGGGTGACATCATCCGCGGGTTCGACGACGAGAACAAACCCATCGCGTCCATCTGCCACGGTGCACAACTGCTCATCACCGCCGACGTCCTCGACGGCCGCGAAGCGACCGGTTACTGGTCGATCCGCGACGACATCGAAAACGCGGGCGCGGCGTTCGTGGACGAGGAGGTCGTCGTGGACGGCAACCTCGTCTGCTCGCGAAACCCCGGCGACCTCCCGGCGTTCATGCGGGAAACGCTCGCGAACATCGACAAACTGACCGACGCACCCGCGTGAAGTCGAGTCGGCACCAGCACGTCACACCAGCACGAGCATATCACGCGCCACACGAGTTGGAAGGGTGACGGCGAACGAAAATCAGGGCTGCCAGCGGATTTCGGTCGCTCGATGGCGGTCGTCGTAGGCCCTCATCCCTCTCCCAAGCAACCAACGGAGATGGAGGTCGTCGTACAGTGTCGAGTGGGTGTAATCCACGAACGTCATCGGGATGACCAGCTTTCCGTTCCGTCGAACTACACTTGCGACGCCGGTGTAGACGTGCTTGTGGCGGTCGTCGTATACCATCGCGCCCATCACCGGTACACGCTGTTGATAGGCCGGAACGGAATGCAGTGCTTCGATGGAGCGCCACGTGAACTCGTAACAGAACATACCTGCGTTCTCCCCGGATTCGAGCGCCTCGTACGTGATCGGTGATTTGAAATATTGCCGCAAATCGACCGTTCCGAAGAGGACGTTGTCCTCGACTGATCCGGCTACGTACCGCGGAATGTCGTAGTACGTGTGCTTGCGGAATCCGGACACGAGTCCTTCGAGTACCGATTTCGGTCGTTTCGGGGACGCTCCCGAGAACTCCTCGATTGCGGATGGGGAGACCTGTGAAAACCGATTTCCGCGGAGTGCCTCGACGGTGAACGGATGGTTCTCCCCGGTTCTGACGCGGTCGAAGAAGGGTTCGAA
This sequence comes from Haladaptatus sp. R4, assembly GCF_001625445.1. Lineage (NCBI taxonomy): Archaea > Methanobacteriati > Methanobacteriota > Halobacteria > Halobacteriales > Haladaptataceae > Haladaptatus > Haladaptatus sp. R4. Next base: position 314,132 of record NZ_LWHG01000028.1, read on the forward strand.
ATCCATGAATTCGAACTCGAAACTTCCCGCCTTCACGTCTTTGAGGTCGGTAACAAGGTTCTCGACTGGGTGGCCGTCGATCTCGAGATCGGCATCCGCCTTTGTCGCCACGTCCGACGATGTTGAGAGGGGAACTGTTCGCTGGTCGTTACCGTTGCTGACACGAACGGCGTCGTCCGTCAACCGAATCCGCGTCCCTGAAATAGTCGTGTCAAATGGGGATGAATTGAGTCGTGCACGTGCGAGCTTTTCGAGGTCTTGATCGTGTAAGTTGGTGCCGACGAGGACGCCGTATCCGATAAACACGTTATCCACCGCCTTTCCGCCGCCCACAACAACGCCACCACCTCCGAGAAGAGAAAGCAATTGCCGCCGAGTCAGGTCTTTTTCGGTCGCTGATGACAACCGACTCGCCCAGTCCATGGCGGAGCGTTTGAGTGAGTTGTGATAAGTCTTCTATCTTTCATCCGAAGTGCTGAATTCTTTCGCAGCATCGTCACCTCTTGAAAATCGACCGTGGAGACGGCTCACCTCGAAAGCGTCACGTCGAAAACTCGCCGAATCGCATCGACCTGCATCGGGAGCGGCAAGCTCGGTTGCACCAATGCACCACTCGTCCCGTCCCCGTCCCGTGCGTGCGTGGCCGCCTGCTCCGGCGTGCAGGGCAGGTGGACGAATCCCATCGGCACGTCCCGACCCTCCCGCTCCAGATACGCCCGTGTCGAGTACAGCGCGTTGTTACAGAGGTGTGTTCCGGCCGTGTTCGAGACGGCCGCCGGAATCCCGGCGTCGAGCAGGGAGTCGACGGCGGGAACGACGGGGAGCGTGGCGAAGTAGGCCGCGCGGTCGTCGCCGTCGATCCGTTCGTTTCGTGGCTCCACGCCCGCGTTGTCCGGCGTGCTCCCGCTGTCGTTGACGTTGATGCCCACGCGTTCGACCGTGATTCCCGCCCGTCCCGCCGCGAGTCCGGTGGCGACGATGGCGTCCGGGTCGTGGTCCTCGATGTGTGCCTGCATTTCCTCGGCGGCGGATCCGAACTCGACCGGGAGGATTTTCCCGACGACTTCGTGGCCCGCGATTTCCTCGCCGTCGAGTTCGCTCGCGACCATCTCGCTCGGGTTCTCGTCGTCGCCACCGAACGGTTCGTAGCCGGTCAGGAGGAGTGTCATGAGAGGGGGTTTTCGCGGGAGCGGCTTAGTTGGTCACTTCGCGGAAACGGAGGCATCCCGTCCGTTCGTCGCTCCGACCGTCTGGCACACAGCGCTTATGCGACGCTGGGTCGACACTCATCCCGTCAAATGCCGTTCGGTGAGATGACCGGGTACGCGGTCGTCGGGTTCATTGCCATCGTCTCCCTGATACTCTCGGCGCAGGTCGTCGTCCGAAAGCTAGTGCGGGTAGCGAAGTACTACCAGCTATCGGAGGTCGTCATCGGGATGACGGTCGTGTCTATCGGGACGAGCCTTCCGGAAATCGCGTCACATCTCGTCGCGTCGTATCGGATCGTCTCCGGGGTCGGGCAACCGAAACCGGTCTCCGCGGCCGTCCTCGGCGGTAACATCGGGTCGGACGTCGTCCAACAGACGTTGGTGCTGGGACTGGTCGTCCTAACGGTCGGCGGACTTCGATTTTCGCGTACGTTCCTGCTTCGGGATTACCTCCCGATGATCGGGACGACGCTGATCACGTTGGCGCTCGCGTGGGACGGTATGTTCACGCGAGTGGACGGCGCGCTGTTGGTCGGGTTGTTCGTCCTCTACATGTACTTCCTGTACACGACGCGGAACGAGATCATACAAGAGCAGGGTACCGGTCCGCCGTCCGAGAATCCGTACCGGGACCTGTTCGTCGCCTTCGTCGGGCTGTTGGGCCTCGTCACCTCGGCACACTTCCTGTTCCGAAGCGTCGAGTTTTTCGTCAGCCGAACCGCGCTCGCGGGGTCGCTCATCGGCGTGCTCGTGCTCGGTATCGGTGCGGCGTCCCCCGAGATGACGACCGCGATAACGGGATTGCGAGAAGGCGCGGAGGGTATCTCGCTGGGAACGCTGATCGGAAGCAACATCACGAACCCGTTGCTGGGTATCGGTCTCGGCGCGCTCATCTCGACGTATCAGGTTCCGAAACCGCTGATATACTGGGACCTTCCCATGGAGACGGTGACGGCGGGTATCCTGCTCACGTATCTACTGTTGAAGGACGACCTCGGGAAACGGTTGGGAACCGTCGCCAGAAAACTCGGCATGGACCGAGCGGCAATTCCGTTCGAATCGGTCGAGGAGCGCCATCTGGGACGCGTCGGTGCCCTGCTGTTGATCCTCCTCTACTTCGTCTACCTCTACGTCAGAATCGTCCACTTCCCCCGCGATTTCTGACCCCGGAAGGGGTGTCGTCATCCAAGGAGGATGAGCAACAGCGGAACGAGGAGCAGGGAGACGAGAAAGCCGATGAAGTACGCGACCGTTCCGACGAGTTCGTCCTGCATCGTATCGATGAACGAGGTGTAGATCGGATACGTCACGAGCGAGAGGAGCGTTACGACGAGACCGATGCTCAACAACAGCACGACGGTCATCACGCCGGTCGCGGTATGGAGGGCAAACGCGACGATGAGGGTATCGAGCAGGGTACCGATGTTCGCCCCGAGGATGTACGGGATGATCTCGTCGCGTTTGATGTGTCCGCGGTTGTAGAGCGGGACGATAACGCCGAGTGAGAAGGCGATGCTCGTCGTCAGTCCGGTGATGACGAGTCCGATTCCGAACGAGACCCACTTGTTCCCCAAACGGGAGAGGTATCGTCTCCGGAGTCGCTGCTTGTCGAAATCCTTCAGTATCCGGTCGAACAGCCGCAAACTCAGGAGGATACAGGCGATCGCCACGAGGAAGGCGACACCCGCCCCCAGAACCTCGATGAGCCCCTCGGTTACGATCGAGAAGAGGGAGGGGTTCGATAGCTGCGTCGCGGAAACGTCTCGGCTTACCGGGGCCGCGGTGCTAACGAGCGGCATCGAGAGATAGCCGAGAACCATCACCGGGAGGTAGATGGTGTACGTGAGCAGGAAGGTGAGCAACCCCATCCGCACGGAGTCTCGGAGCGAGTCGCTCTCCGTATTGAGGTAATCGAACGCCCCGATGAAGATGACGATGGCGGCCGCTCCGAGTCTCGATCCGATTATCATCAGGTACAGTTGCGAGGGAACGATGACGTTCGAATTGAACAGCGTGAGGGCGAGCGCGGCGACGATCGAACCGTTCGCGAGGACGTACGAGGCGAACCAACTGGCACCGAGAGCCGGCACGTCTCCGACGACGAATCGATCCAGATTTTGCCGTAGAAACGGTGCCAGCGCGTCGGTCGTCGCACCCAACAATCGAACGGCGAATAGGAACAGTACGACCGTTGCGAGCACTTTCAACGACAATACGACTCTGGACTGTCCGGCAAGCCGGTCAGAAATGGCATCCCTGCTAATGGTCCCCACCGCTAGAATCTACTTCCCGTATCGTCTAAACGATTTTCTCACGTTTCTGGTGGGAAAGCTGACAAAATAACTCTCTCCCCTGAGGAGAGATTTCCACCGCGGGGAGACGATTCACGAACGAGCGTTCGGTGTCGGGGGGTTCCGGCGTGACCGGCAGAAAAGCCCGGTCAGTCCCAGAACGCCTGCGTCCGGGCGTACTGCCGTTCCCGGGCCAGAATATCGCGGTAGAAGTCGTCCTCGTCCTCACGCAGTTTGGCGATGATTCGCGCCGCGTTCTGCGGGCCGACGCCCCGGGCGGCCAGCGCGATGACGGCCTGCTTGCCGTGACTCTGAACCAGATTCGCCGCGTTGTACGCCCGCCGCGTCATCTTCTCCTGTTCGTCGTCCTTGTCCTCGGCTCGAACCGCCGTGACCACCTCGTCGGCCCACGGGTTGAGCGCGGCGACGCGGGTCGAACCACAGCCGACGCATTTTGGCTGGTCGTTCACCTTCTCGACCGTCGTCTTGCGTTTCCAGTCCTGACAGTGCAGGCAGAACAGGAGGACGCGGTCGTTTCGAATCCGCTCCTTGACGGTCTTGATGACGCTCGCGTCGGCGTTCTCGGGCGCGAGCAGTTCCCGACCCGAGGAGCGCCCGCCGCTTCCGACCGGGGTTCGCCCGCCGGTCGTGACGACGTCGATGTCACCCGCGTGAATTCCGCGCAGGATTTCCTCGGTCGCATCGACGGCGAGGTCGTCGTGGAACACCTCCCGCACCGCTTCGTCGTACATCGGCGTGTCCTCCAGCGCGCCGAGGAGACGGCCCATCGACACCGGGCCTCTCCCCTCCCAACGGTTCAGCGACCCGAACTTCGCGGCGACCTGCGCGAGCGTGAACTTCAGCGTGTCCGAGTGCTTCAGAGAGAGTTCGATGAGTGGGCCGACGTGCTCGGGGTCCGTCTCGTGGAGGACTTCCACGACTTCGTGACCATCGACCGTCCCGGGCACGTCCAACTCGATCCGATACGGGTCGATCTCCATCCCGACCGAGGACCCGGTTCGCTGGCCGACCAGCGACGAGAGCATGCGTCCGAGCGTCTCGTTCACCTTGTGGCCGTAACAGGCGTTGACGACTATCTTCCCGGCGGCGAACTCCACGACGACTCGGTCGGCCGTCGGAATCGGGGATTCCGTTTCGGCCTGCCGATCGAGTTGTGACAGCGCGGATTCGGCGGTGTGCTGGTCGGTCGGATAGCGGTTCGTGAACTCGCGGGCGACCCCCTCCATCGGTGCGTCGCGTTCGAACTGCGGCCCCGCCACGGCGCGCATCTCGCCGACCTCCTGTGCAACCTCGAACGGCACCGGAATCTCCTCGCCGACCCACGACGGGACTTCACCGCCGGGGTCCTCGATGGGCGAGACGTTGACGCGACTCTCGTCGTCGTCGATTTCGGCGATGCGCCACATCTCGCCGCGCTGGATGAACACCTCGCCGGGTTCCGCGAAGTTGACGACGAACCGCTCATCGAGGGTTCCGATTTGCGACCCGCTGGCGATGTCGTGAACGGTGTAGGTCTCCTCGTCGGGAATCATCGACAGGTTGGCGTAGAAGTACTGCCACGTCTTGCCCGACTTCTCGATTTGGTCGTCCTCCTCGTTCAGCCAGACCAACCGGTTGCGCTGGACCTCCCGCACGACGCCCTTGAACGTCTCCTCGTCCAAATTCCTGAAGGGGTAGGCCCGCGTGACGATATCGTACGCTCTCCGGGCGTCGATTTCCCCGAAGTCCATGACGAGGCCGACGATTTGGTTGGCCACGGTGTCCAGACTCGCGTGATGGATATGGGCCGGTTCCACGTCGCCGTCGGTCGCCCGCCGTGCGATTGCCATCGCCTCCAGCGCGTCGTCTGAATTCGACGTGACGATGGTTCCGTTCGACACCTCGTCCATGCGGTGGCCCGCGCGGCCCACGCGCTGGAGCAGTCGAGCGACTTCACGCGGGCTTTGATACTGGACGACGTGGTCGATCCGACCCACGTCGATGCCGAGTTCCATCGAGGAGGTACAAAGCAGTGCGTCGAGTTTTCCGGCCTTGAAGCGGTCCTCCACGTCGATTCTGGCCTCCTTCGAGAGGCTACCGTGGTGGACGCCGATGTTCGTCCCGAGTTCCTTGAACCGCGACCCGAGCGCCTCGGCGGTCTGGCGCGTGTTGACGAAGACGAGCGTCGAATCGTGGGTCTCCACGATGTCACGAATCGCCCGGACGTGGCTGGCGATGTCCGGATTCGTCATCAACTCGCCCGCCAGTCGCTCGTCCTCCTCGGTGATCTCGGGTTCGTGCACCCGGAACGCCACCTTGCTCCCGGCGTCCACCTCGATGATTTCACAGCCCCGATTTCCGGTGAGGAACTTGCCGACCTCCTTCGGATCACCGACGGTCGCCGAGAGGCCGATTCGCTGAAAGTCGCCCGACAGTTCGTGTAGACGCTCCAGTCCGATGGTCAACTGCGCGCCGCGCTTCGCGCTAGCGAGTTCGTGCACCTCGTCCACGACGACGTGATGGACGTCCTCCAGTGCCGTCCGCAACTTCGACCCCGTCAGCATCGCTTGCAGGGTTTCGGGCGTCGTCACCAGCACGTCCGGCGGATCGTTCGCCTGCTTCTGGCGCTGGTAATCCGTCGTGTCGCCATGGCGCACGTCGATGTCGATGTCGAGCGCGTCCCCCCACCACTCCAGTCGCTCGCGCATGTCGCGGTTCAGCGCCCGGAGCGGCGTGATGTAGAGTACAGAAATTCCGAATCGCGGGTCGGCTTCCGCCACAGCGTCAAATACTGGCAACATCGCCGTCTCGGTCTTGCCGGTCCCGGTCGGCGCGATGACGAGTCCGTGTTTCCCCTCGGCGAGGGGCGGAATCGCGCGCTTCTGTGGTTCGGTCGGCGTGGAGAAACCTCTCTCCGAGAGCGCCGCCCGCACCTCGTCGCCGAGTCGCGCGAAGGCCGCAGAACCCGCGGCCCGCCTGTCCTGCATCGTATTTCGGTTAGGGAGCGAAGCGAATTAAGCGCGTTGCCCGCCCCGTTCTATTTCCGGATTTTCGTCGATTTCTATACTTCGACGACCAACTTTCCGAGGAAGCTCTTTTCGAGCACGTCGCGCTGTGCCTCGTCCACCTCGGATAGCGAGTACGTCCCGGCGATTTCGGGGACGACCTCGCCGTCCGCGACGAGGCGGGCCAGTCGCTCAAGCACCGCCGAGATGTCGGGGGTGTTGAACATGCTCATCAGCGTTATCGTCAACTCCTTCGAGCGAGCGGCGGAGACGTTCTCGAATCCGGCCTCGGCGTCGGTATTGCCGATGCCGACGATGCGCGCGCCCAGCGCCGCCACGTCCGCGTCGAACTGGAGGTAGTCGTCCAGTCGGTGGTCGAGGATCACGTCCATTTGGCCTTTCTCCTCGACGGCGTCCGCAAGGTCGTCCCGGTGGTAGTCGAGGACCGTATCCGCGCCGACGGCTTCGAGGCGTTCGTGGTACTCCTCGCTCGCGGTGGTGACGACGCGCGCCCCGGTGGCGGCCGCGAGTTGTACCGCGACGTGGCCGACGCCGCCGCTCCCACCGTGAACGAGGCAGGATTCGGCCGGTTCGAGGTTTCCGTGGTCGATGAGCGCTCGCCACGCCGTGACGCCGACGAGGGCGACCGCCGCACCCTCGTCGAACCCGACGCCGTCGGGGAGACGGGCGACCGTGTCGGTCGGCGTCGTGACGTACTCGGCACAGGTTCCCTGTCGGCTATTTCCGAGACCGGTTCCGAAGACGCGGTCGCCGACGTCGAACGCCTCGACCTCGTCGCCGACGGCTTCGACCTCGCCCGCGAAATCCGACCCCGGAATCCACGGGAGGTCGCCGGGGCGATACGATCCCTCGCGGAAGTACGTGTCGACGGGGTTGACCGTCGCGGCGCGAACCGCCACGAGGAGTTCGTCTTTCTCCGGTTCGGGTCGGTCGATCTCTTCCACCTGTAGCACGTCCGGGCCGCCGTGTTCGTGATAGCGTACTGCTCGCATGTGAAGGGCAACGAAGGGAAGGAAAATAAGTCCGCAGGGACGAGTTGTTGGTATGTCAACATCGGATTCACCACAGCACATCGCCCATCGTGGTTTCGCCGACGACTACCCGGAGAACACGCCCCTCGCGTTCGAGAACGCGGCGGCGCACGCGGACGCATCGAGATGGACGTCCAGCGTTGCGGATCGGGCGAACTCGTGGTTTTCCACGATTCGAGGCTCGGGCGGTTGACGGACGGTTACGGGGCGGTTCAGGACACCCCGTGGTCCGAGCTTCGGGAACTGACGATACTCGATTCCGACGAGACCGTTCCGCGACTCGAAACCGCGCTCGACGCGGTTCCGGACGGGACGGAAATCAACTTGGAGCTGAAACACGGCGGGATGGCGGAGCGGGTGTTGGACGCCGTTGCGAGCGTGGACAACGACGTTCTCCTGTCGTCGTTCTATTCGCAGGTACTTCGGAACCTCCGAACCTTCGACTCCGAGGTCCGACTGGCGTACATCAATCAGCGCGGTCCGAACTGCATCGACACGGCCGTCGACCTGGACTGTGCCTGTGTCCATCCAAAGTTGGACATCTGCGATTCGGAATTCGTGGACCGAGCACACGACGCCGGACTGGCGGTGAACTCGTGGACGGTGCGTGAGGAAGCGGAGGCGAACGCGCTCGCCGAGGCGGGTGTGGACGGAATCGTTTCGGATACGCGGAGCGTCTTCCGATAGCTACCACGGGAACCGGACCCTCGAATGTGACAATGTCACATGGGGTGGGTCACATAGAATTGCCTGCAGTTCTGTATGCGATTAAAAATGTGGTTTCGGACGTAACCTTGGGTGTGAACCGTCGGGATTTAAGCGGCGTGGCAACTCCCTTTCGAGTGCATGAGGCTACACGAGTACCAGGCGAAGGAGGTGTTCTCCGACGCGGGAATCCCGACGCCGGATTCAGCGCTTGCGGAGAGCGTTGACGAAGTCGTCGAAGCGGCGGAGGACATCGGCTACCCTGTCGCGGTAAAGGCGCAAGTACACGTCGGCGGTCGCGGAAAGGCCGGCGGCATCAAACTCGCCGAGGACCGCGAAGAGGCCGAAGAGGCCGCAGAGGACATTCTCGGAATGGACCTCAAAGGGTACACAGTTGAACAGGTGTTGGTCGAAGGGGCCGTCGATTTCGTCAACGAACTCTACGTCGGCGTGACGATGGACCGCGGCGAGGGCAAACCGGTCGCCATGGTCTCCACCAAAGGTGGCGTGGACATCGAGTCCGTCGCCGAGGAGACGCCGGAGGCCATCGCACGGGAGCACATCGACCCGGCGTTCGGGATGCATCCGTACCAGGCCCGCAAGGCAGTGTTCGACGCAGGCGTCGACAAGGAAATCGCGATGGACGTCGCGAGCGTCCTCACGACGCTGTACGACCTCTGGGCGGACAAGGACGCGAGCGACGCGGAGATCAACCCGCTGATGGTTACCTCGGACGACGAGGTCATCGCGGCCGACGCCGTGATGAACATCGACAACGACGCGCTGTTCCGTCACCCCGACCTCTCCGAGATGGAGGAGGACGCCTACGAGGACGACCTCGAACGCAAGGCGGGCGAGTACGGCTTCGACTACGTCCGACTCGATGGCAACGTCGGTATCATCGGCAACGGTGCCGGACTGGTCATGACCACGCTCGACCTCGTGGACTACTACGGCGGCACGCCCGCCAACTTCCTCGACATCGGTGGCGGTGCGAAGGCCGAGCGCGTGACGAACGCGCTGGACATGGTGTTCTCGGACGAGAACGTCGATTCGGTCGTCTTCAACATCTTCGGCGGCATCACGCGCGGTGACGAGGTTGCCAAAGGTATCAACGAGGCGCTCGAATCGCTCGACGAGATTCCGAAACCCGTCGTCGTTCGACTCGCCGGGACCAACGCGGAGGAAGGAATGGAAATCCTGAACACCGACCTCGTTCAGGTCGAAGCGACGCTCGAAGACGCGGTTCAGCGTGCTGTCGAAAACGCGGAGGACAAACAATGAGCATTCTCGTAGACGACGACACCCGAGTGGTCGTCCAAGGTATCACCGGCGGCGAGGGTAGTTTCCACGCCGAACAGATGATGGAGTACGGAACGAACGTCGTGGCCGGTGCGGTCCCCGGCAAAGGCGGGCAGGAAGCACACGGCGTGCCCGTTTACGACACCGTGCACGAAGCGGTCGAGGAAGAGGACGCCGACGCCTCGGTTATCTTCGTCCCACCGGCGTTCGCGGCCGACGCCATCTTCGAGGCGCTCGACACGGACCTCGACCTCGCGGTCGCCATCACGGAAGGCGTCCCCACACAGGACATGTCGAAGGTGTACAAGCGCCTCTCGGAGACCGACACGCGACTGCTCGGTCCGAACTGCCCCGGCATCATCACGCCGGGCGAATCGAAACTCGGTATCCTCCCCGGCAACATCTTCGAGTCGGGTAACGTCGGTCTCGTCTCCCGCTCGGGGACGTTGACCTACCAAGTCGTGGACAGCCTCACCCAGCGCGGCATCGGGCAGACCACCGCCATCGGCATCGGCGGCGACCCGATCATCGGCACGGACTTCATCGACGCCCTCTCGCTGTTCGAGGACGACGACGACACGGACGCCGTCGTCATGTGCGGTGAAATCGGTGGCGAGGACGAGGAAGAGGCCGCCGCGTTCATCGCGGAGAACATGGACACGCCGGTCGCTGGCTTCATCGCAGGCCGCACGGCCCCGCCAGGAAAGCGCATGGGCCACGCCGGTGCCATCGTCTCCGGCAGCGGAACCGGTACCGCGGAGTCCAAGATCAACGCGCTCAACGACGCGGGCGTCCCCGTCGGCGACACTCCGGAAGAAGTCGCTGACAACATCGAAGACTTCCTGTAAACAGGGAGTTTTCGGGGAAGTTTTATTTTTCCATAATTAAAAATAGAGAAATCAAATATATCTCCCAGGGAGTCAAGTGAGTTTTAGTTTCAAGCTATATATTAGGTAGAGATGATTCAAGTCTATGTGTACTATATATGTTTTCAGCCCAATTAAGGCTCTCTTCGCAATCTGCCTCGACAAGAACCTCTAATCGACCGATATTGTCACAAGCTGCGAGCAGAATCTTCTCGTCGAGGATAAAGAGACTATATGGAAAATCATTTTCGAATATCCGAATATCGGGATAATTCGAATTGGAGACCCATTTGGGAGTGCTTGTCGTTTTTTCCATAAGTGAAGAATATGCACGCTCTGTAAGAATGAACTCTTCATTGTCAAACGATTCTGGGGATAGGTCGAAAAATCGGTCAACTATTATTTTCGGCATGAAGGAAACAACACCACGTATGTACTCCGACGCATTGATGCTCTCTCGCAGGTGATTTGCGGGCCGATACGGAGAAGAACAGTCCGGAACGATTACATTGAAATTATTTAACCGCCGGATATTGATTTCTGATGAAGATGGAATTAACTCTATTAACGGTCTTATCTCGTGGATTTTCTCTACTACTTTGTTTGTCTTCTTCGCTTCTCGAAGTAGAAAGCTCCCAGTCGTCGTCGTCGTATACCCAGTAGGAGATTCATCAATCCAGCCTCGTTCAATAAGTAGAGATAGATTTCGTTGGAGAGTTGTCCGAGGGCTCCCTGTGATGTCCATTAAATCGCGTAAATCCAGCGGTTCAGAATCAATAACATCTAGTATCTCCAATCTGACTTCAGATTTACTCAAATATCCTATTGTATTAATTAGGCATTCCATACTACTAATATGGGTTGTAGAGATAAAAATTTAACTTTCATATCATTATATGTTGCCATTTTGATCGAGTTGACCAATTACTTAAATTCATCAATTCGTTCAATAACGGGTATACATAAACGACACTGGCAATCGCGACGGTTCCCACTTTGTATAGGATACGAGATAGAGTAATTAGCTCTTGCATACTTGAGTAAGTCAATTCAATAAACAATTGATATTGAAGTACCTATCAACTTCCCCCCCCTCTGATTTAATTGTTAACTGTCAATATTGACCTCATCTATACAATATGTGTATCTCAGACAATAGTCTGCCAGATGCCTGGAGAATAATCAGATGCCCACACAAAGATCAGTTGCCCACCCAATAAAGTTAAAAACAAAAAGAGCATAGAGTAGATTGAAGATGTTCGAAAAAAAGCCTGCAAACACATCGGACGAAGGAACGAACTCAATCAAACGACGTGGCCTTTTGAAGACAATTGGTGCTTCAAGTGGTGCTGTTGGGTTCGGTATTTTGGGAACCAGTACTGCATCTGCGGATCAAGCAGATACCGAAATCAGTTCCGCTGAGATTGAAAAAGTGAATGAAGCAAAACAGAGATACGCTACTTCAGAGGCCGCTAAAGGAGCGATTCATATGCACGGAGAGCAGCTACTAGAGGAACTAAAGAAGCGAGACATTCTTGAATCAGAAACGGAGCTACATACGGCTGACTTCACCCCCAAGAAAGAATATTCCGAGACATCGGAAGGGATGGGGATGACGAGCTTCTTGTTCAACGATACCCCGACTGCGCATATTTACACCTCAAAAAAGCTTCGGGATCAACACCTCACAGTTGTAGTACAACCACAAGTGCAGCGGAGTTATGCGATATTGCGCCCCGACGCTACTGATCACCGCAATGCAGTAACAATTGATACATCTACGGATAATTCCTTCTCAGTACAAGCTACGTGTCACGATTACTTCTGTCTATATGATGACTCTACCGATGATCCAACTCCTGGGGACAATTGTTGGCTAGATAAGGAACTATACAATAGATATATGAATGCGGATGGAAGTTGTTACCTCGGAGACTTCAGTACGTGCTGTGATGTGTCTGCAAAAAGTTGTAATACAGCTATTCATTGCGGAACCTCCGATGCCTGCAATGATAATCCATGTACATAAAATGATGATTCGAATTAGTTAATGGTTGACCAGTGAAGAATATTTTATTTGCGAACAGAATTTCCGTTTACAGAGCCATATATAGTAACCTGGTGCCCGGGTTACTGTCGTCCACTGATTTCATTGGATCTTGATAAAAGGATCGGTCTTACGGAAGCAGCTTACAACATCGGATACGTCCTGTATGAAGAGAGTTTCTGTTTTGACCTCACATCATAATGGAAGTTGGAAATCAGCTCAATATCCCTAAGTAACCTTGGGACCCGAAATTAGCGAGGAAACAGAACTGAAGATAGCCAAGTTCTATTATCAAATCAGATGTAGTGTTATTACTTTATTCAAGCGCTCGGTGACGACTGCACAATCAAAAGATAGTATCTGGCTAACTCCTATGCCACAAACTCACTTCTATCCTCAGACCATTTAACACACGCAAATCTCCCACCCCACCGAACCAATAGAATTAACTCCCCATGTAGTGACACATCAGATGAAGCAACAGGGTTTCGCTGAAAGGCCAGTGGTGATGACACTGACCCTGCTTGCTTCGGGACGTACCCAGAAGCATGTCGAACAACGAACCTTCTCCGGAAAAACGTATCGCCAACGGACGGACCGTCTTTCGCGTCAACGGAATCGACGCCGACGACGTGACGACCGAACTGCTGGTCGAGATGCACGACCTCTTCGAACGGCACGATTTGCCGCTGCGCAGTATTTCGGTCGAGTGGGAGGTGACCCCGGATACGTAGCGGTCGCTTGGATTAGGTAGAATCGCGTTCGTTACTCACCACTCATTTTCGAGAATGCGAAATCGGCAGAGGTTTGATTGGTTTTCTATCTTCGCTACTGAGAAGACGACCCAGAAAGCCTTCGCCCGGCTCACGAAGAATTCGCACGAATCTTTCGAGGCGGTTCGACCGACCGCTGGTTCACGGTTTCACCGGACTCCGTCCGGTTGACCGCCAAGCAACGCTTGGCAATTTCGCCGGATTTCGTCCGGCTGACTGCCGAGCTTTGCTCGGCAATTACACCGTTCACCCAGAGGTTTCCTCGAAACCTCGCTGGTCGAACGTCGATCGAAAACTATCGCTCACCGAGAAAATCCGAACGGAAACGACTCGCCGCGGGCGCGAGGGGTAATTCTCAAATCTTAAGAGACAGGGACGACAACCGGCGAGTATGATTCCACTCGAAGCGGTTCCCGCAAACTCGGCAGGCATCGTCGTTCTCGTCGTCGGACTGGCAATCACGATTGCGTGGATCGCCTACTTCTACCGTTAGGCGTCCGTCTCGTCCGGCGCTTGGACTCGCTCGCGTAACCACTCGACTGCGTTTTGGACGGTCGCTTCGTCCGTCCCCTCGATTTTGACGCGCACGTAGTCGCCCGGATAGCTCCCGACTTTCACGTCGAACCGCTCGCGGAGTTCCCCGAATCGGTCGATGAGCGCGCTCTCGGGTTCGCCCGCCGCGACGGTGCCGGTGAAGTAGGGGTCGCCGTCGAACTCGTCGGCGATTCGCTCGAACATGGCGTGCATCTCGTCCGGCACGCCGGGCAGGACGTAGACGTCCTCTATCTCCGCGCCGGGAGCGACGCCGACTTCGTTCGGGAGCATGCGCGCCCCCTTGGGAAGGTGGGCCGTTCCGGTCGTCAGATCGGCGTGTGAGTAATCCGAGTGCTCCTCGATCCACTGGACGGCTTCCTCGTGTTCCTCGACGGGGACGCCGACGGCCGCCGCGATGCCCTCCATCGTCAGGTCGTCGTGGGTCGGCCCCAGTCCACCGGTGACGATCACGGCGTCGTACTCGGCGCGGGCCTCGTTCACGACGCGGGCGATGTCGGCCACGCGGTCGGGGATGACGAACACCCGTTCGACGGTCACGCCGCGCTCGGTCAGTTGCTCACCGATCCAGGCGGCGTTCGTGTTGACAGTGTCTCCGGAGAGGATTTCATCTCCGACGGTTACCAACGCAACTCGCATACCCGAATCGTAGGCGGCGGTGAAGAAAAGTGCTCTTACATTCCGGGCGGCGGCCCGTCGCCCATATCGTCGTCGGAGATGTCCATGTTGAGGCCCATCTCCTCGCGTTCTCGTTCGAGTTGCCGAATCTGGTAGCGGTAGTAGGCCAGACCGGCGAGTCCGACGAGCAACGCCAGCGCGACGATTCCGGCGAATATCCACTTGTCCCGGACCAGGTAGTATCGCACCGAGATGCTGTCGGATTTCACGGGTTGGGACCAGACGATATGCTCGCGTCCGTCCTGCATGCTCGTCTCGTAGCTACCGGGGCGCACGTCGCTCAGCAGGAACGTATCGACGCGCATGCCGCGCGGGATGGTCACTTCGTACGTTCGGTCTTCGAGGTAGGTCGGGACGTAGAACGTCTTCCCCTGTCTCGATACCGTGTACGCGAGTTTTCCGGGGCCCTTGGGCGGTCGGATGATGGTCGAGGATTTGGTCTTGTGCACCGAAATCTGATCGGCACCGACGACGGTCCCGTTCGGATACTGAAACTGCACGCCCGAAATCTCGACGGGGGCTTCCTCGCCGAAGGATTCCTCCTGATGGATTTCGAGCGTGTCCTTCTTGTCGAGGTTGTAGACCGCTTGATACTGCCCGCTCGTGACGTTGTAGGTCACGTCCTCCGATGTTTTCCAGTCGTACGTCGCGCTCTTGTTGAGTTGCTGCTGGCTGATGTCCCCTGGGCCGAACACGGAGGAACACCCGGCGCTGGCCGCGAGGAGGGCGAGCAGGGCGAACGCGAGAACGAACCGTTTTCTCATGGAATTACACAGCGGATTTCGGCCGGGATGTAGCCGCCGATGCTGGCGAGCAGTCCCGGCGGGTCGGTGTTTTCCGTACAGATAATGCTCTGTTCCAACACGCCGAGTCGTTCGACGGTGACGATGTCGTGGGCGTGGCCCGCACGGTTGACCGTCGCTCGAACTTCGCCGCGTGTCGCGCTGTTGACGTTCACCCGTCCGGTGCCACGCGACCAGTCGAACAGGCGGTCACGCTCGGCGTCTGAGAGGCGTGACGTGCCGTCCTCCGCGTAGACGAATCCCATCGGCATGTGCTGAACGAGGCCGAACCGTTCGATCACCTGCTCGGGTTTGCCGGGACCGAGTCCGAGTTCGGACGCCGGAATCCGAACGTCCTGTCCGGCGTCGAGGACGAACCCGTCGTCGTCCCACGATTCGAGCGTGCCGACGTACGTTTCGCCGTCGCGCAGGTTGGGCGTGATTTCGCCCCACTCCTCGCCGAGGATGTTCCGGGCGACGACTTCGTCCTCGCCCTCCACGGTAACCGAGACGAAATCGTCGTGCCTGACGCCGATGTCGAACTCCACGTCGAGGTCGCCGAGTGCGTTTCCGACCAGCGATTCGAGACCGTCCAGCGCGCGGTGCTTTGCGTCGCCGGTAACGTACACTTTTGTTGCGAGAACGACCATTATGCACCGAGTGTTTCGACGTTGAGTACGTCTTCGAGGTTGTGGATTCGCTCCTCCATCGAGTCGACGAGCATCGAGTTCTCCATGGATTCGAGCGGCGACCCACATTCGGGACATTCGAAACCGAAGTCCATCGCCTCGCCGAATTCGAAGCGAAGCGAGCAGATTTCACAGAGATAGAACTCGTGGGTGCGCTCGTACTCCTGGCGCTGTTTCAGCGCGTCGAGCAGGC
Organism: Haladaptatus sp. R4; assembly: GCF_001625445.1. Classification (NCBI taxonomy): domain Archaea; kingdom Methanobacteriati; phylum Methanobacteriota; class Halobacteria; order Halobacteriales; family Haladaptataceae; genus Haladaptatus; species Haladaptatus sp. R4. Next base: position 330,275 of record NZ_LWHG01000028.1, read on the forward strand.
GGTACATCTCCTCTTCGAGGTTCTCCGGGATCTTGTCGTACTCGAACGTCCAGAGGTAGGTGAGCCATCCCGAATCCTCGTCGCGGAGGCGTCGGTAGGTCGCCAAGTCGTTCTCGTAGAGGATGAACAGCGCACGTCGAACGTCGTTGAGTTCGAGGTCGAGTTCCTCCGCGAGTTCCTCGTCGGTCACCTCACCGTCCGGCGGCGCGGCCGCGACGGGCATTCCTTTCGGTCCGACCAGTTCGTGAAGATATTTCTGAATCACCGGGTCGCTCAGTAAGTCCTCGAAAGCCATTGATACGTTATACCGGGTTGTTCATCTGTTTAAAACCATCGGGAGAGGGTTGCGGGGTTGCGTTGACATCATCATCTCGACAGCCGAAATCGGGACCCGAATGTTCGTCCGCTCGAACGTAATTCACAGATCGAAAGATATGTGTCCCTATTGTTGCGACGAATTGAAACCCGCGTACGGTATCGATTTTACATCGGTAGAGAACGTTCAACATCGACCAAAACCACAAGAAACTTAACCTATCAGTGTTCTGAGTGGGACGATGCAAGTCGGGATAGACCCTCAACAACTCGGACTCCAACTGGGAAGCGGTGCCGTCATCGGCGGCGTCATCGGGTTCGCCGCGAAGAAAGTCGCGAAGCTCGTCGCGGTCATCATCGGCCTCGAACTCGCCCTGTTCAAATTCCTCGAATCGCGCGGTATACTCTCGGTTGACTGGAACAAACTCTCCGCAGGAGTAGTGAAAACCGGTCAGGCCGCCGGAAGTAGTCAGCCTCCCTCGTGGGTGACGACCCTCCTCTCGACGCTCTCGGTTAGCGCCGGGTTCGTCGGCGGGTTCATGGTCGGGTTCCGCAAAGGGTAATCCCTACCACTCCTGACTGTCGCCGCGCCTGTATCGCTCCCGCAATCGATAGCCGGTTACGTCGCCCGACTCCGACAGCGCGATAGCGTACTGTCCGAGGATGTCCTGGGTGTCCGGAACTGCGCTCCGTTCTACCATTTCGACGACGACCTGCCAGCCGTCGTCGTCCTCGGTTATCTCGATGATGCCGTCGAGCGGATGCCCGACCAAATCGTTGGCGACGTCCTCTACCGTCTTCCGGACGGCCATCACGTCGAACTCGCCGTCCCCGCTTTCGTCCGATTCGTCGCTCTCCGAGCTATCCTCCGCTTCCTCCTCGTCCGGGGAATTATCGCTCACGTCTTCGTCCTCGTCTCCGTTTTCGGACCCGGCTTCTTCCTCGTTTTGGCCGTCTATCGTCTCGTCGTCCGAATCGTGTTGATAACAAAAACCGTCGTCCTGTGCCGGACGGGTGCACCGCTCGCCGTCGTCGGTGAGCGCCCGACATTGGTCTGCTTCGGACATCGTTCGTCACACTGTGCTTACGACGAACTGGCCTCGGGGGACGCGACTTCGACCTGTTCGAAGTCCACCTCGTCCTCCGAGGATGCTCGTTCTAACTTCGCCATCTCCTTTGCGTAGTGGAGGAACGTGTCGACCGATGCGACGACGACACGCGCCTCGACGGTCAGTACTTCGATACCGACCACGGAGATACGCGCCCACACGTCGATAACGACGCCTTTGTCGAGAATGCGGTCGAGAACGTCCGCGAGACTCGAAGAGTTCGGGTTTGCTTCTACCATAGTTGATCACGGGAACCGAATCCCTACGGTGGAAACTCCAGGCGAACGCTATTTTAGGATTCGGGCCGAGCCTGCAAGTTACTTTTAAGCAGGTTCGTTTCTGCTACCGATTTCGGTTACGAAGCCGTACGCACTCGTTACGGGCGCATGAGTTATGCAACTCGATGACGACACGTTTGGGGAGGGAACGATGACCGAACGAACGAGCGACTCCGAAAGTGGCGAGTTCGACGACGTGCTCACTCGACTGTCCGAAGCCGTCGGCAATGATGGTTCGTCGGAGCGCACCGAAGCGAACGAGTCCGACGAGATCGGAGAGATCAGTGAAATCGTCGAAAGCGACGACGAAATCGGCCTGTACGAAGCGCGGGACGTTGGTCGTGCCATCGCGAGCGACCTCATCGGGTCGCCGCTCGACGGTATCATCGAAGTGGGGGAGCGAGATGACGACGGTTGGCGAGTCGTTGCGGAGGTGGTCGAACGAAACTCGATTCCGGACACCCAAGACGTTCTCGGACGGTACGTCATCAGTCTCGGACCGAGCGGCACCGTCCAGGGGTACGGGCGGGCGGGACGGTATCGTCGCGGCGATACCGGCACGCAGACGGAAATCTTCGAAGCCGAGGAACGCTAACGCCGACGCCGAATGGGGGACATCATGACTGAAGAAAACACGGTACGAAAGCTAGTCGAAGGGGACATGGGGAAGGAACTGAACGCGGAACGAGTCGTGAACGCACTCACCGAGATGGAGGGCGAGGACGGCCGAGCTATCGGTCGGGACCTCGGACGGGTCGTCGGCTGTGGGCTGGGGATGCTCGTCGGGCGAAGGGTCGGGGCGTCGCTCGGTGACCGCCTCGAACATCGACTGGAGGCCCCGGAGGCGTCCGAGGAGGAATCGGAAGCGGAGCCCACACGGGAACAACTCGTCCTCCAGCGAGTCCAAGAGGTTCTGGAGGTGAGCAAGGAGGAAGCCCAAGAGATACTCGCCACCGCGAGCAGCCTCGGCATGGAGAGTGCGGACGGTGAAGGCGAGTCCACGGAAGACGAGAGACAGGCGGAAACGGCCGACGATGAGGCCGAAGCCGACGAGGCCGATAGATCCGAGGAAGACGAATCGAAGGAGAGCCAGTCGAAAGACGAATCGGGTGAGCAAGAAGTGACGGACGACTCCGGCGACGAAAACGAAGCCGAAGACGACTCCGATGAAGAAGCTGAGCCGTCGGTCGAACTCGACCAACTCTCGAACGACGACCTTCAGATGTTGGCGAACGACCTGATGGACGAACTCGACCGTCGGAAGGCCGCCCAGTGAGCCATCGACGTTCGTTATCTCCAGCAGTCGGCGAGCGGGTGGAAAATGCACGAGACGCCACAATGCGGTGCGTGCTTGCATTCTCCGCCACACGACTTATTAAGGCACGTCTCGTCGGTTTCCAGTCGTAGGAGCACCGTCTCCATGAAACGATGAGTTCGAACCGATACGTCTACGGGGTCGTCGAGAAAAACGATTTCGAGTTCGACACTGACGCTGTCGCCGGTGGTGACCGAGTGTACACGGTAACGTACCGGACGCTCTCGGCCGTCGTCTCGGACATCGACACGACCGAACCCGAACGAACCGACGAGGATAGCAAACGCCACGACGAGGTACTCCGCGAGGTACTCGAACGCGACGACGTGGACGCAGTCGTGCCGATGCAGTTCGGCATGGCGTTCAAGGATAACCGCACGCTGAAGTCCGTCCTCCGTGGTGCACGGAGAGCGTTCACGAAGGCGCTCAACGAGGTCGATGGGCACGTCGAACTCGGCGTCAAAATCGTGGTCGGGGAGGATGACGAGGTGGACCGCGAGGCGATCCGGGAGGACGTCGGCGAACGACTGTCCGACATCGCCGAGAGCGAGACCGAGGACGACCTGTTCAGCGACAGGCTCGCCCTCAACCGCTCGTATCTCGTGCCGACCGACGACCGCGAGGCGTTCGCCGAAGAAGTCGGCGAGCTACGCGAGGAGTACGACGAGTTGACCGTCCAGTACACGGGGCCGTGGGCACCGTACAACTTCGTAGACATCCACATCGGAGCACAGGGATGATCGTCGTCGACGACCTGTTGTTCAGACCGTTGGTGTCGATGGTGGACGTTCTCCACTCGCTGGCGGTCGACGAGATGTACGACATCGCGGGCATACAGGACGAACTCAAGGAGACGCACATGCTGTACGATCTGGGCGAGTTGTCCGACGAGGAGTACGCGCAACGAAAAGCCGACCTCGAAGCGCGACTCGACGCTGCGGAAACGGCCCACGAACGGCTGCGAAACGGGAAAGTCGAGGTGAAACGATAATGGGAATCATCGAACGGTTGGTCAGATTGGCGAACGAACTCTCGGACGACGAGAAACGAACGTACGCTGGCGAACACGGTAGCTCGGGGGGACGAATCAACTACGGGATTTCGTTCGACTCCGTCACGTCGGGTCAGCCCCGAAAGCAGCGGAGTCAGCCCCGGACACAACCGCAGCAACGATATCTAACGAACACGCGGGAGGAGGACGGCGAACTCGTCGTCACCATGGACGTCCCCGGCGTTCCGAAGGACGACCTCGGGGTCACGTTCGACGGCGAGACGAACGTGATCGAGATCCGGGACGACGAGCAGCCGATCAAGCGATTCGGCATCGAATGGGACGATGCGGAGATCAGGAACGCATCGTACAACAACTACATCCTCGAACTGCGGATCGGACGGGAGTCACCCGATGGCTAACGACGAAATCGAACCGTTCCTCGACGAGGTGCAGTCGGGACTCGACGGACTCGTCTCGGCGCTCGGGTCGTCGGACTCGTTCGATTCGGTTGCGACGGAAGCCGAGAACCTCTGGAACGTGTTGGACGAGGGCGAGGACGTGCTGGACGAACTCGACCTGACCGACCTTCCGGACGTACTCGAACTGTCCGAACTTCCGGACGTGATCGAGTTGGAGGACACGGACGACGCCATCGACGAAGGTGACGCCGGGGAGGTCATCGACGTTCGGAGCCTCATCAGCGCCATCAAGTTCCGGGAGCTATGGTCGTCCACGGACGTTCGAAGCCTGTGGGAGGAGAGCGACGAGTTCACCGACGCCCTCGAAGAAATCGGCGTCGGAAACGACGAGTCGGACGACGACATGATCGAAATGGACGACGACCTCGAAGACGAGATGCAGTCCGAACTGTACGAGTCGAAACTCCAGTCGCAGCTCCAGGAGAGCGTGGACGAGTTCCGCGACGGCCTCATCGACACCCGGAACGACCTGAAGGAGGCCAAGGAGGAAAACGAGTCGAGGGGGACCACCGGACAGCCGTCGTCCGGCAATCCGTCGGCGTACTCCACGATGGCCGCATCCGGATCCACCGAGGCCAGCGTCGCGCGCTATTCGACGGTTCCGAAGAGCGGTTGGCACTCGTCCGGGTCGAAGAACAAGCGAATCTACGGCCGTCGATTCGAGGAGGAAGAGGATGGGTGAGACCGGACCCACCCGGAGCCAGTCCGACCTCGCCGAGATGCTGGAACTGCTGCTCGACAAGGGCGTCGTCATCAACGCCGATATCGTGGTCACGGTCGGCGAGACGGAACTGCTCGGCGTGAAACTCCGGGCCGCCATCGCGTCGTTCGAGACGGCGGCACAGTACGGTCTCGAATTTCCGGAAGGAACCGACATGAAGCGCGTCGAGGAGGCCGCAGGCGTCGAGGAACTGCCCGAATCCGAAACCGTGACGGTCGGCGTCTCCCCCGACGGGGAAGAGGACGACGAAGCGGCGGCCAGTGACGAGGAAGGGGACGACGAAGCGGAAGCCAGTGACGAGGACGACGAAGCGGACGGGGAGGAAGAAAAAGCGGAGGCGAAAGCCGAAGCGGAGGCGGAGCATGACGGCGATTGAAGTGGACGGCGACGACGCCGGGAAGGGACTCGTCGCGCTCGTCATCACGGTGGTCGAACTGCTCGTCGAGGCGATGGAGCGCGAGGCGGTTCGACGGATGGAGTACGACGACCTCACGCCCGAGGAAATCGAGCGGCTCGGGACGCAGTTGGCGGCCATCGAGGACGAGTTGGAGCGACTGAAGGAGTCCGAGGGGATCGAGGAGGGCGTCGATACCCTCCGCGACGATCTGGACGACCTGATTTCGGACGCGCTGATAGACCTCGCGGACCGCGAACCCGGCATGGAGGAGTACGGTGGCTGATTCCGAGTTCGAGGAGGGGCGATACCTCTACTGCGTCGTGGATGCGGGAACGGACGAAGACGCGACCGGTTTTTCGGAGGCGGGTATCGACGGCGGTTCCGTCTCGGTGATCGTTCACGACGGACTGGGTGCGGTCGTCCAGTCCTGTGATTCGCCGTTCGATTCGGACGACCTCGGGCGGGTTCGGGAGTGGTTGCTCACCCATCAGTCCGTGGTGGACGCCGCCGGTGAACGGTTCGGAACCCCGCTTCCGTTCCGCTTCGATACGATTCTCAAGGGCGACGACGACGCGGTGATGGAGTGGCTGTCCGACCAGTCCGAGACCCTCGAAACCCATCTCGACGACTTCGCGGGACACTGGGAGTACCGCGTCGGCGTCGCGTGGGACGAGGACCGCGTGCAGGACGAACTCGAAGCCGACGACGAAAAGCTGGCCGAACTGCGTGGGAAGGTCGATGAGGCGGGCGAGGGGACCGCGTTCCTGCTCGAAAAGCAGTACGATAATCGGCTTCGTGACCTCCGACGGGCGCGGCAGAAGGAACTGACCGCGCGGCTTAGCGACGGACTCGACCCCCTCGTGCGCGAGTTCGAGGTGTTGGATTCGAACCGCGGGGTTCTCGACTCGGACGACTCGAACACGCCGGACGAAGTCGTCCAGGTCGCGTTCGTGGCCCACGAGGACCGCGAGGAGGAAATCGGCGAGCTATTGGACGAGGTGGCGGCGGACCCGGGTATCGAGATCAGGTTCACCGGGCCGTGGCCGCCGTACTCGTTCGCACCGGAGTTGGACGCATGAAACTCCCACTGGTGGTGAACAAATGAAACCGACGAAAGACGACCACGCCGTCGTGGACTTGCTCGACGTGATCCTACGGGACGGCGTCATTCTACAAGCGGACGTGGTCATCACAGTAGCGGACATCCCGCTCGTCGGCCTGAGCCTTCGGGCGGCCCTCGCGGGCATGTCCACGATGACTGATTACGGCTATTTCGAGGAATGGGATGCCGTCCAACGGGAACTCGCACGTGCGCCGGACGACCATCCATTGCTTCCCGACGACGGGTGAGACATCTATTGCTTCCCGACGACGGGTGACGCCCCCGAAATCGTGGAAGCGGATAAGGCCCTTGAACTCGCAACCAGCGACGGTTCCCGGCGAACCGACGAGTTACGAACGCGATGACAACGCAAATCACCGACGACGACGAGGGGAAGAAAGTCGTGGACAACTCCGGCGACCAAGTCGGTATCGTCTCCGACGTACAGCACGGTACCGCGCACGTGGACCCCGACCCCGGCATCACCGACAAGGTGAAGTCGAAACTCGGGTGGGGCGACCGGGACGAAGACACCTATCCGCTCCAGGAAGAGATGGTTTCGTCGGTCACCGACGACGAAATCCGACTCCAAGCGTAGACGAATTCCGTTCGGACATCCTCGTTCATTTTCGTTCGTCTTTTTCGTCCGACCGCGCTTCGTCCGGGGGATTCGACCCGATGGAGAGCGACGAGGTCGGCGTCACGCGTCGGCCGTGGACCAAGTCACCGAAGACGATGTCGGCGAACTGCACGACGAGCACCAGCACCAGCGGCCCCAGAAAGATGCCGTACCAGCCGAACAGAACGCCGCCCAGAATGTAGGCGAACATCACGAGTCCCGTGTGCGTCGTCCGGCCGGAGATGTACGGTCGGACGACCGTCTGTGGGAGAAGGTCGAGCAGCACCAGCGAGACGAGGAAGAACGCGAGCGGAAACCAGAGCAGTTTGGAATCGACTTCGAACGCCTCCCATCCGAAGTACAGCGTGAGCGGGACGTACACCAGTTTCCCGACGACGATGGGGACGAACGTGGCGAGGCCGGTCAACAGGGCGAAGACGGTCGGCAGGGGAAATGCGACCCCGTCGGGGGAAATCGCGGCGAACCAGTTGTACAGAAGCGTCGCCGCGACGCCGACGAGGAGGACGGTGAGGACGTTCCCGAAGTACACGATTGCGAGGTCGCTATCGACCGCCGAAACGTACGCCACGACGGCGCTGTCCTCGCCCATCTCGCCGCGGAACCAATCCGCCAGTCGGTTCCCGTCCCGGAGCGCGAAGAAGGCGAAGGAGACGGAGAGAAACAGGGTGAGCAGGCCACGGGAAACGATGCCGAGCGATTCGATGGCGGTCGTGAAATCGCTCCACAGGCTCCGGAAATCGGACGTGAGCAGTCGTTGTGGATGGGCGAGGAGATCGGGAACGGACGTCGCCCCGGGGAACAGGTGGGAGTAATACGTCCCGATGGCGGCCCCGGTGTACGCGCTGAGTTCGCGCACGCCGACGGCGACGGTGTAACCGACGAGCGCCAGCGCCGGAAGCGAGAGCAAGAAGATGGTCCCCGCGGCCGCGAGCGTCTTCGATTCGACGTGTCTCGTCACCCGTCGATAGATCGGGCGTGATCCGTAGTAGATGAACAACCCGAGGACGAGCGTGCCGACGAACGCGTAGGCGACGAAGGCGAGCGCGGCCGCCAGCGCGATGGCGAGTGCCCACCACCCGACGCGCGAACGCTCTTCGGAGAACTCCATCGTCACCCACACACGACGGCCGTACAGAAGGGTCTGTCTGCCGCGAGAAGGGTCTGTCTTCCGAGGGTACCGTGTCAGAACGAGTCGTTCGGTCGATTATCGCGTCTGGAGGTCGTCCTCGTCCTTGATGATTTGCGTCTCGGCCTCGCCGCTCGTGTTCTCGTTCACGAGGTCGTAAAACTCGTTCTGCATCCCCGCGGGGAAGGTCATCACGCCGACCCACGAGCCGTCGTTCTGCCACTCCTCGCGCTCCAGTTCGCCGAACTGTCGAATTCGGGCCTGTGCGCTCCCGGCGTAGTTGGCGGGTACCTGCACCGCGATGGTCACCTCGTCGAACCGGATCGGGATGACCGGGCGCAGCGCGTCGAGTGCGTCGTCGACCTGCTGGTCAGCGGGCTCCATCGGGTCCACCGAGAATCCGGCCTGCTCCAGCGCGCTCTCGATGCGGTCCGGCGGGTGCGGTGCGTTGTCCATCTGCGGGTTGACCGCGTTGCGCGCGATTTGGGTGACCAACTGCTTGTGCTTCTGTTCCTGCATCTCCTTTCGCTGTTCGGCCGTGATCTGGATCTCCCCGCGCTCGATGACTTCGGGGATGATTTCGAGCGGGTCCGTCGTCTCGAAGACCGTCTCCAAATCCTCTTCGGCCGGTCGATCCCCTCGGCTCGCGTTCTCGAACACGTCCTCGGCGGCGATGATGTCCTCGATGTCCCCATCGAACTCGCCGCGTTTCATCGCCAGCGCCGCGTCCGGATCCACGAGGACTTCGAAGCGCGCACCGTGCGATTCGAGACGCGCCGTCACCGCCTCTTCGAGTGATATCATACCCGAAGGTAAACGCGCCCACCTAAAAGATGTTTCCCGCAAAAAACGTCGAAATTACTCTTCCGGCTCTTCGTCGTCCTCGGTTTCGAGGAGGTCGAGTTCGTCGAGGTAGCCCTCGACTTCGTCGTCGTCGAGCATACGGAACTGCTCGGTCTCGACGTCGACGGTGGCGAGGCCGACACCCGTCGGCGAAAGTGCGTCGTCGTTGACGGTGCCGAGGCCGCTCAGGGCGAGGTCGATACCGCTGTCCAGATCCATTCCTTCGCTGTAGTTCGATTCGAGGTAGTCCTGAATCTCGCCGCGGTCGGAACCGACGGCGAGCGCCTTCCATTCGTACGGCGTTCCGGACGGGTCGGTCTCGTAGAGACGCGGTTCGCCGTTCTCGATGCCGCCGATGATGAGCGCGACGCCGAACGGTCGTGCGCCGCCGACCTGCGTGTACTGCTGGATGTGGTCGGTGACTTCCTTCGTCAGCGTCTCGACGCCGATTGGCTCGCCGTAGCGCAGGCGGTTGACCTGCGACTGACGGCGGGCGAAGTCGATGAGTTGTCGGGCGTCGGCGACGTGGCCCGCGCTGGCGATACCGATGTGGTCGTCGGACTTGTGGAGTTTTTCGACGCTCGTCTGCTCCATGAGCGGCGACCGGGTGTGTTTGTCTACTGCGAGGACGACGCCACCTTCGGTCCGGACACCGATGCTGGCGCTTCCTCGTTTGACGGCCTCTCGTGCGTATTCGACTTGGTAGAGACGGCCGTCCGGGGAGAAGATCGTAATCCCTCGGTCGTACGCCTGCTGTTGGGCTTGTCCCTGCATAGTATCACTCGAAATCGAGTTCCGTCGCGCCTACGAACGAGTCGTCGACCTGAATGTCGAAGACGCCGTCCCGAACGACAGCGGGTCGTTGCTCGTCCGCGAACACGACGCTTCTCTCGCCCGAAAGTTCCCTGCGGCGACCTAAATACTTTTCTTCACAACCTCGGACCGTCCCGCTTATACCACGGACGAACACGCCGACGGAATCGCCCTGTATCTCTTCGATACAGGCCAACACCGCCCGCGCCTCGTCGGTGTGTCCGCGCCGAGCGCGCACCAGCGCTTCACCCTCGCCGTCCTCGAACTCGAAACTGTAGACGGTCAGGTCGGCGTCGGCGCTCCCGGCGTCCCCGAGGAAGTTCTGGGCGGCGAACCAGATGCTCCGCTGGAACGAACGACGGTCGATGTCCGCGTCGGGCCACCCTTCGAGGCCGACCGCGAGATAGCGCCAATGCGGCCTGATGTGCTTCGGGAGATGTTTCATTCGGGCTTCTGCTGTGGGTTGGGGATGGACGAATTTGAATGATTTGAATGGGGACGTTCTCGTGTCGAAAGTCGGTTCGTATCGCTCAGTTCTTTCAGTCGGATGGCGCAACAAGCGGCTCGGCTACTGTCGTCTCGGAAAATGGAACTTCCCTCGAAAAGTCGATCACACGGACCGGAACCTACGATCACGAAAAAACCTGACCCGCTCGAAATTTGCAGCTATTCCGTCAGGCCGTAGCCGCGGCGGAACAGGAACACGTCGATTGCCACCACGATGATCGTGAGCCCCGTCAGGACGCCCAGCGAGAGGTTGGGGTCGAGTTCGGACGCGCCGAGGAAGCCGTAGCGGACGCCGTCCACCATGTACACCATCGGGTTGAGCATGGTGAGCGTCCGGAGGAGTTCCGACTTGAGGCTGTCCAGCGTGTAGAACACGCCGCCGAAGAAGACGAGCGGGCGGACGATGAACTGGTTCATCATCGTCAGGTTGTCCCAGTCGTCGGCCCAGAGGCCGCCAACGACGCCGAAGCTCGAAAACAGCAGCGTGATGACGACCGCGAAGGCGAGCAGGTAGAACGGTCTGGCGACCCCGACGGACGTGAAGAACGCGCCGAGGACGGCGATGAGCGCGCCGACGAGCAACCCGCGCGTCGCCCCGGAGACGATGTAGGAGGCGACCATCCGCGAGTAGGACATCGGCGAGGTGAGCGTCTCCTCGATGTAGCGATTCCATCTCCCGTGGAAGATGGAGAAACAGGAGTTCTCGAAGGCGTTCGAGATGGCTCCCAGCACGACCAGTCCCGGGAGGATGAAGACGATGTACGGGACGGCGTGGCCGTCGAACTGCATCTTCCCGACGCGGCTACCGAGAATGACCCCGAACACGGAGAAGTACAGCACGTTCGTGACGAACGGCGGGACGAACGTGTTCCGCGGCCGCCGCAGGAACCGCAGGATTTCGCGGCGCGTCAGCGTGATGAACCCGGTCAGTCCCTCGTTCGCGTTGCTCACGCGTCGTCACCTCCGGCGATGGCGGCGAGTTCGGAATCGTCGCGGTCGAAGTCGTCCGTCTTCCCGTCTCCATCGCCCGCCCCTCCGTTTCCATCGCTGGTGCTCTCGTTCGCCCGCGTCATCTCCACGAACACCTCTTCGAGCGAGGTGCGCGAGATGTCGAAGTGGATGATCTCGAACCCTTTCCGGTCGAGTTCGCGCACGAGTTCGGGAGCGAGCAGTCCGGCCTCCGGAGCGGTAATGACGAGTTCGTCGCCCGATAGCTCCACCTCCTCGATCTTGCCCCGACCGGCGGAGAGCTGCGGCGCGGATTCGGGCGGGTTGCGGAGCGAAATCGTGATCTTGTCCGGGCCGCGACCCATCAGTTCCTCCGGGCTCGCCACCTCGACGATACGGCCCGAGTCGAGGATGGCGACCTCGTCACAGAGGCGTTCGGCCTCCTCGATGTAGTGGGTCGTGAGCAGAATCGTGGTCCCGGCTTCGTTGAGTTCGGTGATGAGGTCCCACAGGTCGTGGCGCAACTGCACGTCCACCCCGGCCGTCGGTTCGTCGAGAATGAGAAGATCCGGTTCCGTGATGAGTGCTCGCGCGAGGACGAACCGCCGCTTCATCCCGCCCGAGAGCCAGTCGAAGCGCGTGTCGCGCTTGTCGTAAATTCCCACGCGCCGAAGCACTTCGTCGGCGCGTTCGCCCGCTTCCTTCCGCGAAATTCCGTGGTAGCCCGCCTTGTGCTCCAGTACCTCCCGGATCGGGAAGAAGCGGTCCACGTTGAACTCCTGAGGCGCGAGGCCGATTCGGTCGCGCGCCTCGCGGTAGTCGTCCTCCACGTCCGCGCCGAACACCTCCGCCGAGCCGCCCGAGTTCTTCACCAGTCCGACGAGGATGTTGATGAACGTCGTCTTTCCCGCCCCGTTCGGCCCGAGCAGGCCGAAAAACGAGCCCTTCGGAACGTCGAGGTCGATTCCCTTGAGCGCTCGTACCTCCCCGTATTCTTTCTCCAAATCACGTATGCGTATCGCAGAATCCATCGGACGACCCGTAACAGTCGGGCACGGTTAAGGGTGCTGAACCCGGTCAAAGGTTCCCAAACACGTCGTCCGCGGCGTCGAGATATGCGGCGAGGTTCCCCTCGTCGTGGGCGAACGAGAGGTGATGGCGCTTGTACGGGTTCGGCGTGAAGAAGTGACCCCGGTTCCGCATGCCCGCGGCGAACTCGTGGAACCGCTCCTCGTCCAGTCCGAGGATGTCCTCGTAGTTTTCGGGGTCGCCCGTCACGCCGAACTGGACGCTGAAGATGCTCCGGTGACCGACGACCCTGCCGTCGATTCCGTGATCCGCCAGCAGATCGCGGAGTCCGGCCCTGTACTCGTCGCCGAGGTCCGAGACGTGGCCCTGGACGTCCTCCGCCACGATGGTGTCGATGGTCTCGCTCGCCGCGGCGAGTCCGGGGAGGTTGCCCGAGTACGTCCCGCTGATGACGACGCCGGATTTGTTGTCGCCGCCCGCCTGCGAGAGCAGGTCCTCGCGGCCGCCGACCGCGGCGACCGGATAGCCGTTCCCGAGCGCTTTGGCCACGCACGTCAGGTCGGGCGTGACGCCGAACTCGCCCTGTGCACCGTTGGGCGAGTGACGGAACCCGGTGATGACCTCGTCGAAGATGAGCGGCACGTCCGCATCCGCGGTGACGTCCCGGACCGTTTCGAGGAACTCCTGCCGGGGGAGGAGACACCCGACCGAGTGCGGCACGGGTTCGAGGATGACGGCCGCGAGGTCGTCGCCGTGTTCGCGGAGTATCTCCTCGACGGCCTCGCCGTCGTTGAACGGGGCGACGAGCGTGTTTTCCACGGCGGCCGGGAGCATTCCCGCTGATTCGGGGTGTCCCTCGCCGAGTCCGTCCTCCGGCGGGTAGACGCTCACGTCCACGTAGTCGTGCCACCCGTGATAGCAGCCCTCGAATTTCAGGATCTTGTCGTTCCCCGTGTACGCCCTGGCGAGACGAATCGCGTGGTAGGTCGCCTCGCTTCCGCTGTTACAGAAGTTCACCTGCTCGACGCTCGGCAGGAGGTCGACCAGTCGCTCGGCCACTTCGACTTCGAGCGGGGCCGTTCCGGTTCCGTACAGCACGCCGTCGTCGATGGCGTTCCGCGCCGCCTCGTCCACCGCCTCGTGGCCGTGTCCGAGAATGATGGGACCGAATCCGAGATGATAATCGGTGTACTCGTCGCCGTCGACCGTGGTGAGCGTCGCGCCTTTCGACCGTTCGAAGGCGACTTCTCCGGTGTCGTACGCTTGCGCCCGAAGTCCGGTCTGTGCGCCGCCCGGAATCACCTCGCGGGCGCGCTCGACGATTCGTTCGCTTTCAGTCGTCTCGTTCGTCGTTTCGGAGTTCATAAAATATGTGTCGTGTCTGTCGCGTTGGTCGAGTCAGTGTCGTGTCTGTCGCGTTAGTAGCGTCAATCGTCGGTTTTCGCCGCCGTTGGGACGTCTCCCATTCCGGCGTCACCGTCGGTCCAGACACCGGTGCTGAAGTCGATAGCGTCGTTCCACTTGGCGACGAGCGTCGTCACCGCGAGGTCGCCGGTGACGTTGTTCATCGTCCGCAGACGGTCGAGGAGCGGATCGACCCCCGCGACATCGCGATGGGTGCCAGCGGCAGACCGACCTGCTGGAACACGACGGTCATCATGATGAGACTCGCGCCCGGAACGCCAGCGGTACCGACGCTGGCGAGCAGTGCCGTCAGGAGGACGCTCAGTTGTTCCGTGAACGTCAGCGATTTCCCGACCACGTTGGCCGCGAAGATGGCGGCGATGCCGAGATACATGGCCGTTCCGTCCATGTTGATGGTCGCGCCGAGCGGCAGCGAGAAACTGTACACGTCGTCCTCGATGCCGAGGTTCTCGTCCGCGTTCGACATCGTCACCGGGAGCGTCCCACTCGAAGAACGAATGCTGAGCGCCGTCATCATGGCGTCCCGACTCCCTTCCACGAAGTCGAACGGGGACTTCCGAACGAGTCCCATGAGGATGATGAGGAAGTACACCACAGACATCTGAACGGCGACGGCGATGGCGAGCGCGGCACAGAGCTTGAACAGCGAGGCGATGGCGTCGATACCGATTTCGCCGAAGAGGGCGGCCATCAGCGCGAACACGCCGATGACACCGTACTCCATCACGCCCCAGACGACCTTGAACATCACCTCGGTACACACCTCGACGCGTCGAAGATGTCCCCGACGCCGCTTTCCAAGGTCGAGCCCGGTTCGGCCTCGTCACGAACGACGGTCAATCCGACGCCGAAGACGAGGGCGAAGAAGATGATGCCGAGCATCTGCCCCTCGGCCATCGCGTTGATCGGGTTCTCCGGAACGATGTTGAGGAGAACGTCCATGAGCGGCGGTGCCTGTCCGGGATCGACGTGTGCGTTTTGCGGGAGATGGATGCCGACGCCGGGGTTGATGAGGTTGGCCACGCCGAGACCGACGGCGATGGCGATCATCGTCGTCAGCAGATACAGTGCGACCACCTCGCCCCCGATCTTCCCGAGGTTTGTCGGCGAGAGGTGCCGCGCCGCCATCACGAGGGTGAAGACGACGATTGGGACGATGACCATCTTCAACAGTCGGACGAAGAGGTCGCCGAGCGGTTGAAGATTCGTCGCCGGTTCCCCGACCACGAGGCCGACGATGGACCCGAGGACGAACGCCGCAGCGATACGATAGATGATGGGGACGGAGCGATAGCTTCCCCATGCCCGTTGTACAGTTCCTGCCATACGTCCCGGACATGACTCAAAAATACCGTAAAAAGTCTTTGGCCTCCGAAAGATATGTTCGGAAGATAGTAATATTCTAAAATGAATTGGATATGTTATGGAATTCTGCAATCAATAAAAAGTATCGTCTCGGCGCGTCCCGTCTCCGACCCCGCTCGAAGGGGAGTTACTCCCGTTTCACGCCGGGGTTCGTCACGGCACCGTTCGCCGCCGAACCGAACGCGGAGCCGTATTTCGCCAGCACCCCGGAGGTGTACTGCGGCTTTTTGGGTTCCCAATCGTCCAATCGCCCGTCGAGTTCGTCGTCCGAAAGGTCCACTGAGAGTTCGCGGTTGGGGATGTCGACGGTGATTTCGTCGCCGTCCTCCACGACCGCGATTGGACCGCCAGCGCGCGCCTCCGGAGCGACGTGACCGACCATCGGGCCGCGGGTCGCACCAGAAAAGCGGCCGTCCGTCAGGAGCGCCACGTCGTCCTCGTGCCCCTGTCCGACGACGGCCGCCGTCACGCCGAGCATTTCGCGCATGCCGGGACCGCCGCGCGGACCTTCGTTCCTGATGACGATGACATCTCCCGATTCGATGCCACCTTCCTGCACGTACTCCATCGCGTCCTCCTCGTTCTCGAAGACGCGGGCCGGGCCGGTGTGGTGGAACTTGTCCTCCCCCGTCACCTTCAGCACAGAGCCGTCGGGCGAGAGATTCCCTTTGAGGATTTTGATGGCTCCCTCCTCGTGGAACGGGTCGTCCACCGGACTGAGGAAGTCGACGTCCGCCTCCCCGGAGACCCCCAGATGGTCGAGTTCCCCCTCGATGGTGCGGCCCGTCACGGTCATCGTGTCCCCGTGAATCAGGTCGGCGTCGAGCAGGCGGCGAAGGATGACGGGGATACCACCGATGTCGTGGAGGTCCTTCATCACCCGCGTGCCGCCGGGTTGGAGGTTGGCGATTTTGGGCGTCCGACGCGAAATCTCGTCGAAGTCGTCGATGTCGAGTTCGATACCGGCCTCCGCCGCGAGTGCGAGCAGGTGGAGGACAGCGTTGGTCGACCCACCCATCGCCACCTGCACCGCGATGGCGTTCTCGAAGGACTCTCGGGTGAGGATGTCGGAGGGCTTGCGGTCGTTCTTCACCGCGTCCAGCGCGATTTCCCCGGCCTGTTCGGCGACCGTGTACCGCTCCGGTGATTCGGCCGGTGGGCTGGCGGAACCGAGCGGGGCGAAGCCGAGGACCTCGCTCATGGTCGCCATCGTGTTCGCGGTGAACATCCCGCCGCAAGACCCCGCGCCGGGACAGGCGTCGTGTTCGAGTTCGACCAATTCCTCCTCGGTCATGTCGCCGTGGGAGACCGCACCGACGCCCTCGAAGACGTTCTGGACGGTGACTTCCCGCCCCTCGTGTTCGCCGGGCATGATGGAACCGCCGTACAGAAACACGCTCGGAAGGTCGGTTCGGATGGCCGCCAGCATCATGCCGGGGAGGTTCTTGTCACAACCCGCGACCGTGACGAGGGCGTCCATCCGCTCGCCGAAGGCGACGAGTTCCACGCTGTCGGCGATGACCTCGCGCGAGATGAGGCTGGCCTTCATCCCCTCGGTCCCCATCGAAATCGCGTCCGAGACGGTGATGGTGCCGAACTCGATCGGCATGCCGCCCGCCGCGTTCACGCCGTCGATGGCCGACCCCGCGACGTCGTTCAGGTGAACGTTACAGGGCGTCACGTCGGCCGCCGGGTTCGCCACGCCGACCATCGGCGAGGAGAGGTCCTCGTCGTCGAACCCCATCGCACGAAACATCGCCCGGTGCGGGGCGCGTTCCGGCCCTTCGGTGACTTCTCGGCTTCGTAACGACTCGTCTTTCTCCGTGCTGTTTTCCATGGCTGTGAGTATGGGTAACGAGGTGTGTTAAAGCCTCCCGAATCGACAGACCTTGCTGTCGAATCCGCGAGGGGGATTCGACGGGGTTCACGACCGATGCTGAGCGCGGGAGACCGACGATCCGGTCGGTTTGAGCACGCGCCACGCGGTTGATGGACGGAACAGCGACGTCGGCGGTCGCTCCATCATCATCACACGAAGGAACCGATGACCGCCGATACTGATGACGGATCGTTCACCGTACTTCCGATAGCACCTCGTCCACCACCTCTCGCGCCCGTTCGACGTGTTCGTCCGCTTCCTCGCTCCCGGTTTCATCGACGTGCGAGAGCAGTAAAGCGGCTTGTGAGACGCGCTTTTCCACGACCGGTTCGGGCGCGCCTCTGGCGTCTCCGACGATCGCTTGCGCTTCCCCGAGGTACTGACTCGGGCGTGTGGCGACCGGCAGGGATGCCGTCGCTTCCAGATGATGGTACAGGTCCTCGACAAGTTCGTGACGGTCGGTGATGGTCTGTTTTCGTCGCCGCCGAAAAAGAAGCTACTCCTCGCCGGTCTCGATGGGTGCGCGTACCAAGTTCCCCCACTCGGTCCACGACCCGTCGTAGTTGCGTACGTCGTCGAACCCGAGCAAGTCGTGGAGCGCGAACCACTCGATGGCGGATCGTTCCCCGACGCGGCAGTAGGCGATGACGGATTCCTCGCCGTCCACGTCGTGGTCGGCGTACAACTCGCGCAGTTCGTCGGCGGACTTGAACCGGCCGTCTTCCTCGAACACTTCGGCGACCGGGATATTACTCGCACCGGGGACGTGGCCGCCCCGTTGTGCGGTTTCCTTCTGCCCTTCCGGTGCGAGGATTTCACCGGTGAACTCCTCGGGGGAACGCACGTCCACCAGCGGAAGACCGGAGTCCATCGCCTTCTCCACGTCGTCCCGGTAGGCCCGAATGCTCTCGAACGGTCCTTTGGCGGTGTAGTTCACTGACGGATGGTTCGGCGAGTCCGTGGTCATCGGGTAGTCGTTCTCGACCCAGTAGTCCTTCCCGCCGTTCAACACGCGGGCGTCCTCGTGACCGTAATATTTGAACTCCCAGTAGGCGTACGTGGCGAACCAGTTCGGAATCCAGCCGTCACCGTAGAACACGACGGTCGAGTCCTCGCCGATTCCGTACTCGCCGACCACCTCTTCGAAGTCCTCCTTTTTGAGGATATCCCGTTCGGTTTCGTCCGAGAGGTCCTCGTCCCAATGCATGCCGATAGCCCCGGGGATGTGCCCGTCGTCGTACCGCGACGGGAAGTCGGTATCGGGAATCTCGGGGCTGTTCACCTCCACGAGTCGGTACTCGGGGTCGTCGCTTTCGAACGCCTCGATGTTGTCCTCCACCCAATCCGCCGAAACGAGAACGTCGGTTGCGTACTCTGACATCGAACTCTGGACGACGCCCGTCGGCAAAACTGTCCCGGCCAAGGTCGCACCGAATGGATTGCAGGACGACAGCCAGCAGTACTACTTTCGTCGACGGCGTTGGGGGAGGTATGTCACTGGAGTCGATACGCGAGACGGTCTCGACGCTTCGGGAATCGCGCGAAGCGATTCACGACGGCCGAATCGCCATCGAGGAGGCCAAAGTCGACCTTCACGCCCGCTACGACCGAGCCAAGCGCCGCATCGAGCGAATCGACCGTGCTATCGACGTGCTTCGGCGGGACGGACCGGACGCCGACCTCCGGGAACTGCTCGACACGCTCGACGGTGATGTCGGGATGACGGAAATTCCGATCGGTTCCCGATGATCCGAAACGGGACTCCCTGACGACCGGTACGAACGTGCAGTCGTCTCCGTCCGTTGGCCGGTACGCTCATACTCCATCTATACGTTCAGTGATGTATCACGTGGTTCTACCACGATCACGAACCGGAAAGCGTAGAACGAAGGGAAACAAACGGGGTTTCTCACCGACACCGCGGGAGAATAAGTGTCGAATTTTACATGTCATATTGCCTCTCGGAGTTCACCATCGGAGAAAATTATTTACTTAGATGGAAACTTGAGAGGGTAGTTATGAAAGTGAAGGAAGAGAATAGACAACATAAGCGGCAAATTTATAAACAATACCTCTCATATCCCACGTACAGGAGAGCCAGTTAATGTCCGAGGATACAGCCAAATACGGCAACAGAAAATCTGATTACGAGACGCACGGCGTCGAGAAGCCGACGCTGACCACGAACGGGGGAATCTCCCGATGACGCGTCAGACCGACCGCGATTGGTGGCCGAACCAATTGAACGTGGAACTCCTCGATCAGAACGCTCGGGACGTCAGCCCGATGGACGAGGAATTCGACTACGGCGAGGCGTTCGAGTCGCTCGACTTCGAGGAAGTGAAGTCGGATATCGAGGACGTGATGACGTCGTCTCAAGACTGGTGGCCAGCGGACTACGGCCACTACGGACCGCTGTTCATCCGGATGGCGTGGCACAGCGCAGGGACGTACCGTACCAAGGACGGCCGCGGCGGTGCGTCCGGCGGACGCCAGCGTCTCCCGCCGATCAATAGCTGGCCGGACAACGTGAACCTCGACAAAGCACGTCGGCTGCTTTGGCCGGTAAAGCAGAAGTACGGCCGCGCGCTCTCGTGGGGGGACCTGATCGTCCTGACCGGGAACGTCGCGCTTGAGTCGATGGGATTCGAGACGTTCGGCTTCGCGGGCGGACGGGAGGATTCGTTCGAGCCGGACGAGGCCGTCGACTGGGGACCGGAGAACGAGTGGGAGACGACGTCCCCCGACCGGTTCGACGAGGGAGGCGACTTGGAGAATCCGCTCGGTAACACCGTGATGGGTCTCATCTACGTGAACCCGGAAGGCCCGTACGGCGAGCCGGACACCGAGGGATCGGCGCACAACATCCGAGAGACGTTCGACCACATGGCGATGAACGACGAGGAGACCGTCGCACTCATCGCTGGCGGGCACACGTTCGGGAAGGTCCACGGCGCGGCCGATCCCGAGGAGCACATTGGCCCCGAGCCGGAAGCGGCCCCCATCGACGAACAGGGCCTCGGATGGGAGAACGGCTACGGCGAAGGCGTAGGGACCGACGCGATTACCAGCGGCATCGAAGGGCCGTGGACCAGCGCACCGGTCCAGTGGGACATGGGTTACATCAACAACCTGCTCGACTACGAGTGGGAAGCCCACAAGGGTCCCGGCGGCGCGTGGCAGTGGCGACCGGTCGACGACGAGGCCAAGGAAACCGTCCCGGACGCTCACAACTCCGACGATTCGGTCGACCCGATGATGCTCACGACCGACATCGCGCTCAAAAAGGACCCGGACTACCGCGAGGTCTTGGAGCGCTTCCAAGACGACCCATCCCTGTTCCAGGAATCCTTCGCGAAGGCGTGGTACAAACTCATCCACCGCGACATGGGCCCGCCGACCCGTTTCCTCGGTCCCGAGGTCCCGGACGAGACGATGCTCTGGCAGGACCCCATCCCCGACGCCGACTACGACCTGATCGGCGAGGACGATATCACCGCTCTCAAACAGGAAATCCTCGACTCGGACCTATCCGTCTTCGAACTGGTCAAAACCGCTTGGGCGTCCGCATCGACGTTCCGCCACAGCGACAAGCGCGGCGGCGCGAACGGCGCGCGTATCCGCCTCGAACCGCAGAAGAGCTGGGAGGTCAATGAACCGGAACAGTTGGAGAGCGTGCTGGACACCCTCGAAGGCATCCAAGAGGAGTTCAACGGCTCGCAGTCCGACGGAACGAAGGTGTCGCTCGCCGACCTGATCGTTCTCGGCGGCACGGCGGCCGTCGAACAGGCGGCGGCCGACGCTGGATACGACGTGGATATCCCGTTCGAACCGGGACGGACGGACGCCACGCAGGAGCAGACCGACGTCGAATCCTTCGAAGTCCTCGAACCGGACGCCGACGGATTCCGCAACTACCTCGGCAGCGAGAACGACCGCAAGCTCGAAGAAATCCTGATCGACGAGGCCGAACTGCTGAGCTTGACCGCTCCCGAGATGACGGTCCTCGTCGGCGGCATGCGAACGCTCGGTGCGAACTACGAGGACAGCGACCTCGGCGTCTTCACCGACGAGAAGGAAACGCTGACCAACGACTTCTTCGTGAACCTGCTCGGCATGGACCACGAGTGGGAACCGGTCTCGGACGACGAACAGGTCTTCGAGCTCCGTGACCGCGAGACGGGTGACGTCGAGTGGGAGGCGACCCGCTTCGACCTCATCTTCGGATCGAACTCCCGACTCCGCGCCGTCTCGGAAGTCTACGGTGCCGAGGACGGCGAGGAGAAGTTCGTGCGTGACTTCGCCGACACGTGGAGCAAAGTGATGAAGCTCGACCGCTTCGACCTCGAGTAATCGCGGCGCTATCCAGAACCGACGCATCGACGGACGGTTTTTTCTTTTTCGTGGAAACGGACACTGCTTCGAGTGCCGACGATACTTTTCCAGAATTGCAATAGTAAAAACAGAAGCGGAATTCGGGAAACATTGATGTCCCGACACACCAAAGTCTACTTCGATGACAGGAATTTTCTCGCTCGAAGCCCTCGCACGTCTGCCCGAGTTCAACAGTCCGGTGGCCTCGCCCGACGGCGAACACGTCGCCGTCTACTACGACGGCACCGGGAGGAACGAACTCCACCTCATAGACGTTTCGACGGGAGAAATGCGGCAGGTGAGCGACGGCGAGGTTCCCCGAAACGCCCGGCATCCGCTCGAATGGGGACCCGACAGTGACCGGATTTACTTCCACTTGGACGACGCGGGCGACGAACAGAACGACATCTGGGAGATGGACCTCGACGGCAACGCCGCACCCGTCGTCGAGGACTCCGGGCAGTGTCGTCTCACCGACGTTCACGACGGGACACTGCTCTACACGAGCAGTGTTGGCGGGCAGATGAACCTCTATCGGTACGACCGCGAGACGGGAACGAGCGAACGACTCACGAGTACGACTTCGGGGCGTACTCCGGGTTGTCCGCCCCCGACGGCGACCGAATCGTCTATATGACGAACGAGTCGGACGATATGGCCAACGTAGACGTGTACGTCGCCGACGCGGACGGATCGAATCCCCGTACTCTCGAAATCGGCGTCGACGGCAGCGAGAGTTACGCGGTGGACTGGTCCCCCGATGGGAAGAAGCTCCTCGTCGCCGACAATGCACCGGACAAGACGCACTGTGGCGTCTACGACCTCGAAACGGAGTCGGTCGAATGGTTCGGCGACGGCGAGTACGTCGAAGATGCCATCGCGTTCCTCCCGGACGAAAACGGCTTCCTCGCGCTTCGCAGACGACGTGCCGCCGTCGTTCCGCTGGTGTACGACTTCGACGGAACCGCGACGGAACTCGACATGCCGACGGGTGTCGCCTCGTTCACCAGTTACGGGGACGCCGCGCTCGTCGGCGACGAACGCGTCTTAGTCCACGGAACGACGCCGACGCAGCGACCCGCGCTGCTCGTCCACGACCTCGAATCGGGGGCGACGGAGACGCTCATCGAACCCGTCTACGGCGATATCGACCCCGAGACGTTCATCGGCGCCGAATACGTGACGTTCGAGTCCCACGACGGAACCGAAATCGGCGGACTGCTGTACGATTCCGGCGAACGCCCGTCCAAAGCGGTCGTGAAGGTTCACGGCGGTCCGGCATCACAGGACGTACGGAGCTTCAAACGGCGAACGCAGTTTTTCCTCGACCGGGGCTACACGGTGCTGGAGATCAACTATCGTGGCTCCACCGGACGCGGCCGTGAGTTCAAAAACAGCCTCATCGGCGACTGGGGCGGTGCCGAACAGGACGACGTCGCCGAAGGGGCACGATGGCTCCGTAACAAGGATTGGGTCGACGAGGACGAAGTCGTCGTGTACGGAGGGTCCTACGGCGGGTACAGCGCGTACTGGCAGATGGTTCGATATCCCGAACTGTACGCGGCGGGCATCGCGTGGGTCGGCGTCACCGACCTCCACGACATGCACGAGAACACGATGCCACACTTCCAGACCGGCCTGATGGAGAAGTACATGGGCGACCCGGAGGAGAACCACGACCTCTATCGGGAGCGCAGTCCGGTCGAGTACACGGAGAACCTCAGTTCCCCGTTACTCATGGTCCACGGCGTGAACGACCGTCGCGTCCCTGTCTCGCAGGCGAGACTGTTCCGTGACGCGTTGGAGGAGGACGGCTTCGTCGAAGGCGAGGACGAAGACTTCGAATACGTCGAACTGGGCGAGGAGGGACACGGAAGCACCGACATCGAACAGAAGATCCGCTCGATGGAACTCGTGGCCGACTTCCTCGACCGGCGAGTTGCGGCGAACTGAGTATCACTTCACCGTTCGCCCACGACCGCCAACCCGCGTGCCGTCATCCGTTCGAATTCGGTCGGCCACTCCGCGACGATTCCTTGCCACGTCGTTCCCGCGTTCTCCGTTTTGAAGGGGCCGCGGTTGTTGACGGCGAACACTTCGCCGCCGGACGTCCCGCGCGCGAACACGGTTCGTGTCACTCCTTCGCCCGTCGGGAGGCCGTCCAGTCGCTCCCACTGCTCGCCGTCGTGCTTTCGATAGACGGCCGAATCCGCGGAATCGACGTTGTGTGCGCTTCGCGGACCGGTCGCGCTGGAGAGCAGGACGGTGCTCGGGTCGTCGGGCGCGAGTGCGACGCTCCAGCAGTACCGACGGTCGAGACCCTCCTGCGGGTACTCCCACGTATCGCCGCCGTTTTCGGATTCGGCGTAGCCGTCCCCGGCGGCCGACCAAACTCGCCCCGGTGCCTCCGGGTGCGTCGTGAGCGAGTGGTTGTCCACGCGGGCGGTCGGTACTTTGTCCTCCCACGTCTCGCCCGCGTCGTACGTCTGAACGAGCGCTCCGGCCTCGATTCCGACGTAGAGGTGGTCAGGGTCGTACGGATCCGGTTCGATCCAGCGGACGTGGTGCGTGTGGGGACGCGGCGGGAACGACCAGTTCGGTTCGGAGGGGAGGTCGGTCAACCCCTCCCGCTTCTCCCACGAATCACCGCCGTCCGTGCTTCGGTAGACGGCGCTCGGTTCCGTACCGACCCACACGGTGTCCGGGTCCGTCGGATCGATGGCGAGCGACATCACCGACTCCCGGATCGTCCCGTCGCCGACCGAGTGGAACGACTCGCCGCCGTCCTCGCTCCGGAAGAGACCGGCGTCGAACGTGCCACAGAAGACCCGCTCTCCGGTCGCGGCGACGCACTCCAGGTCGTGGTCCGTCAACCGCACCGCCGCCGTTTCGGTCCCGTCCGTGACGAACAGTCCGTTTCGCATCGCGGCATACAGTCGCATACGTTGAACGACGGGTCCGAACCGCCTGAATCTACCCCTAAATCGTAAGTAATCCTACTTGATTGTGTTTCAGGAAACCCTTTATCCACTCCCTTTCGTACTCGAATTCGGACACGATGTTGCGCGGGTCGCGGCCGTCGGCGGTTTACAAATACTACTGCTATCAGGCCACCGTTTCGTTCGGGTTCTTCTCGCCGATCTTCACCCTCTTTCTGCTCTACCGAAACCTCGATTACACACAGATCGCCCTTCTGAGCACGCTCTATTCGTCGTTGACGATCCTCGGTGAGGTTCCGACCGGCTACGTCGGCGACCGAATCGGCTGGCGAAACAGCCTCGTCGTCAGTTCGATCTGCATGACCTGTTCCGTCCTCGGCTTCGTCGTCGCTCGGTCCTTTCTCGCGCTCGCCGGACTGTACGTCCTGTGGACGCTCGCGCTCGTCTTCCGGTCGGGAAGCGGCGATGCGTGGCTCTACGAGTTCCTCCGCGACGAACTCGGGACCGACCAGTTCGCGCGGGTTCGCGGGCGGGGCATGGCGGTCAACCGTGCCGTCACCGTCGTGACGACCCTCGCCGGTGGCGTGCTGTACGGATTCGATCCGGAACTGCCGTTTTTGGCGTCCGGAATCCTGAACGGAGCGGGCGTGCTCGTCCTCCTTTCGTTCCCGCGAAACGAGGCGTTCGTCGATGGCGACCGCGACGCGTTGGGGCCGCTCGATGCGGTTCGCGTCGTCCGTCGTCGTCTCTCGAAACCGCCGCTTCGGTCGTTCGTTGCGTACGTCGCACTGTTTTTCGCCGCGACGAACGCCGTCGAGAGCTACGTGCAACCCATCGCGACCGGAACGCTCTCCATTCCCGTCGAGTTCATGGGGCCGCTGTACGCCGGATTCACGCTCGTCTCCGTCGGACTGAGCTACTACACCGGAACGATAGCGGACCGGTTCGGCCTCCGTGCGACGGCGGTCTTCGTCCCGCTGATTCTCGGCGCCTCCCTGGTCGCACCCGTGTTCGCGCCCATCCTCGCGTTCCCCATGTTCTTCGTCCGAACAGGCTCGAACACGCTCCTTCACCCGCTGGTCAACCAATACATCAACGACAACTCCGAAACCGTCGGGCGCGCAACCGTTCTCTCCGCCGCGTCGATGGTGTACGCGCTGGTCAGGCTTCCGCTCGTTCTCGTCGGCGGCGTTCTCGCCGACGCCTATTCGCCCATCTTCACCGTCGCGGTCGTCGGTGGCGTCGTCCTCGTCGGACTCACGTCGATCTATCTCTGGGAGTCACCTGTCGAGAGCGATGCCGAAACGCCCAGTTCGTCGTAGGTCACTCGACGGTGCGTGGTGGCTCCCCATCCCGCCTCGTGATGTATCCCGCGATCTTGTTTCGAACGCTCTTCGAGTCCACGTTCGTCAGCGCCGTCACGCTCTCCTTGTTCCGGTCGAAGTCGTCGGTAAACGCTTCGGGGTATCGTTCCAAGAGGACGGTCGCTACTTTTTTGACGTAATCGGGTTGGACTGGCATTGGGAGGTCGTCAACCTACGCCGGGAAAACCGTTGGGGAGGCGGGACGATTCGTAGCCAACCCGTCGTCTTTTGGTGGTCGGCCGAAAAGAAGACCTCATGAACGCAGACGATGTCGCGGAACTCATCGAAGCAGGACTGGAAGATGCGGACGTCACGGTCACCCATCCGCGCGGTGTGCACGACGAGGATCACCTCGCTGCGACGGTCATCTCACCGGCGTTCGACGGGAAAACGCTGGTCGAACAGCACCAGATGGTGTACGACACGCTCGGGGAGCACATGACGACGGACATCCACGCGCTCGAACTGAAGACGTACACGCCCGAAGAGTACGACGAGTAAATCGGTAGCCCCGACCGGTCGCGGCGTTCGAACGACGCAACTAACGGATCGGACGAGTAGTGACCATCCCCGCCGCTGTTAGAAGGGAACGAACCGACTGAAACAACGAGAAACGAAAAACTGGGTTAGCGGTTCGGAAGCGTCGCTTCCTGATCGAGGCGGCGGTTACGAAGCGCCGCTCCTGTTTCTGTGTCGAACAGGTGTATCGCGTCCTCCGGGATTCGGGCCACGACTTCCTGGCCCTCCTCGATGCTTCGCATGCCGCTCAGCGTGGCGACGAACGTCTGGCGTTCCTCCATCGTTTTCGATTCGTCGGCATCGGCAAATCGGAGGTAGACGTTGTTCTCGTTCCCCATCGGTTCCACGACGTCCACGACCGTTTCGAAATCGTGTTCGTCGCTGCCGTTGGAGACGAGTTCCACGTCCTCCGGCCGAACGCCGAGCGTCACGCGCGTCGAATCGCCGAGTTCGTTCGCCGTCTCGGCCGACAGCGCGTATTCGAACTGCTCACCGACGAGTTTCGACCCGTCCAGATCCATCTCGAAGAAGTTCATCGACGGCTCGCCGATGAATCCCGCGACGAAGAGATTCGCCGGTTGGTGGTACGCCTCTATCGGCGTGGCGACCTGCTGGAGTTTCCCGTCGTTCAGGATGGCGATTCGGTCGCCCATCGTCATCGCTTCCGTTTGATCGTGGGTGACGTACACCGTCGTCACGCCGAGGTCCTCCTGAAGTCGCTGGAGTTCGGTCCGCATCTGCGAGCGAAGTTTGGCGTCCAGATTCGACAGCGGTTCGTCCATCAGGAACACTTCCGGGTCGCGGACGATGGCGCGGCCGAGTGCGACGCGCTGTTGTTGCCCGCCGGAGAGTTCGCCCGGTTTCCGGTCGAGCAGATCAGGCATGCCGAGCATTTCGGCCGTCTCCTCGACGAGCGAGTTCATCTCGGCTTTTCCCATGTCGGTGGACTCTTCGAGTCCGAACCGCATGTTCTCCCGCACGGTCATGTGCGGATACAGCGCGTAGGACTGGAACACCATCGCGATGTCCCGTTCGCCCGGCTTTTTCTCGTTCATTCGCTCCCCACCGAGGCGCATCTCGCCGCTGGTTATCGTCTCCAAGCCCGCAACCATGCGGAGCGTGGTCGATTTCCCACAGCCGGATGGGCCGACGAGTACGAGAAACTCGCCGTCGTCGATATCCACCGTGAAATCGGAGACCGCGACGATTTCGCCGCCACCGCCCTCACGGAACACCTTCGTCACACCGTCCATTTCGAGGTTCGTCATTGTGTAATCACCCTGTTGTGCGAACTGCTATCTGTTACTCGAACGTTCAGTACTCGCTTCACAAGTACGTTCATGTTGCGACCCCCTCCGCGAACTGGTCGCCGAACATGATGTACACCAGCAACGTCGGGAAGGCGGCGATGAACGCACCCGCCATTCGGATACCGAACCCGACGTTCGTGAGGCTCGCGCCGAGCTGTGCCAGCGGAATCGTCACCGGAGACGCCGGTCCCGGACCCATTATCACCAGCGCGAACAGGAGGTCGTTCCAGACCTGCGTGAACTGGTAGATGAGCGTCACCGCGAACATCGGGCCGGACAGCGGCAGGATGATTCGACGATAGATGCCGAACGCGCTCGCACCGTCGAGTTCCGCCGCCTCCAACATTTCCGTCGGGATGTCCTTGTAGTACGTCCGGAACAGGAGCAGCGTGATGGGTATCCCGTAGGCGACGTGTGAGATTATCAGTTCGATCAGTTGACCGTACGTCCCGAACAGGTTGTGAATCGGGAAGTAGATCGCCCAGAACTGCGAGAGCGGAATCAACACCGCCTGATACGGGATGAAAATCCCGGCGATGAACAGCGTCAGAAACGCCGCTTTGTACCGCCACGTGAGGTTCGTCAACCCGTACGCCGTGATGCTTCCGATGAACGCCGATAACACCGTCGCGGGAATCGCGAGGATGAAGCTGTTGATGAGACCGGAGGCGAGTTGGGAGAACGCGTCGCTCCAGTGAACGAACGTGAATCCCGACGGTCCGGGCGGGAAGTACGGGAGTGAACCGAGAGCGTCGGATTTGAGCGACGTCATGAGGCCCGTCTCTATCGGGAGGAGATACAGTAACACCAGCGCGACCACCGTCGCGTAGAGGAGGATACGGGAGTATCCCATCCTCGACAGATTGCTTACATCGAATACGGACGTGTCGCTCGAATCAGTTGCCATGGTTATAGCTCACCTCGTTTGTACTGGTACGTGAGATACGGCGCGATGACGACGAGCGCGAGCAGGAACAGCATGATGCCGATAGCCGCCGCGTACGCCGTGTTGTTCGGCGAACCGAACGCCTGTCGCACCATCATCGTCGCCAGAATGTCCGACCCCTTCGGCGGGTAGTACGACCCGGTCAGCGAGTAGAGGAAGTCGAACGCCTTCAGCCCGAACACCATCAGAACGACCGAGGCGCTGATCGTTGCGCCTTTCAGTTGTGGGATCACGACCCGTCGATACAGCCGATACGTCGATGCACCGTCGACCCGTGCGGCCTCGAAGTGATCGTTCGGAATCGCGCGCAGTCCGGCGAGATAGACGACCATCGCGTAGCCGCTGAACTGCCAGACGAGCGCCAAAATCACCGAACCGAGAACGATACTCGGGTCGCTGATCCAGTGCGGTGGGTTCTGGATTCCGATCCCGCGTATGATGACGTTGATCGGTCCGTCGCTGTAGTTGTACATCCAGAGCCAGAACTGTGCGGTGACGACGAACGAGAGGCTCATCGGGAGCAGATAGATGGTTCGGAACGTGTTCTCGAACCGTATCTTCTGGTCGATGAGTATCGCCAGCCCGAGCCCGACGAGTAGGCAGAAGACGGTGAACACGACGAGTAACACGAACGTGTTCTTCGTAGCTGCGATGAACGTCGGGTCGCTGAACGCACGCGTGTACATCTCGAAGTCGAGATGCGAGTAAGTCGGCGGGACGAAACTGTTGTAATCGGTCAACGAGACGAGGAAATTCCAGCCGATCGCTCCGTAAACGAAAAAGCCCATCACCAGAAACGGCGGTAGCCAAAACGGGAGCGACCTGAGGAAATCCGGACCCATGTCGAACCGACTGGACGTGCGCTCCGTCGCGGTTCCGCCGTCCGTCCGGAGGTCGTCGGTATTCCCGGTCAGTTTTCGGTATGTGTCTCTCAATTGTTCTATCATAATAACAACGTAAGATGTGGAAAGCTGTCGTTCAGTTCGACGAGGACGAAATCGCGTCCTTCCACTGCTGCGCGACTTTGTCCGCCGACGAAGCCTTGTACGACGAGAAGTTCTGCGAAACGGCGCTTTCGAGCTTCGCCTGAACGGTCGGGATGACCGCGAGGCCGTGTGCGACCGACGGCGGCTGTGCCTTCGATTTCTTGAAGGCCGCGTATTGGTCGGACTGGAACTCGGGGAACTTCTTCATCGACACGTCGGTTCGTGGCGGAATCGAGCCTTTCTTCGAGTTGAACCGGACCTGTGCGTCCTTGGTTCCGGCGTATCGGAGCCACTTCTTGGCGGCATCAGGTGCGGGCGTGTTCTTCGGGTACACCCACGAGTCCATGTTCATCGCGTAGTAGCCCTCGGTACCGGGGAATGCGACGTAGTCCCAGTCCTTCTTGTACTCGAAACTGTCGTCGGCGGCGTACATGCCAGCCACCCAGTCACCCTGCTGGATGAACGCCGCGTTTCCGTTCATCACTTTCTTGTTGCCTTCTTTGAAGCCGATGGTGCCCGCGTCGTCCGAGAAGTACTTGCTGTAGTCAGCGAGCGTCTTGAACGCGTTGGCGATGGGTTCCTTGCCGATGGAGCCGTCCATGAACTTCTGGTAGCCGTCCCAGCCCTGCTGGCCGAGGAACACCGCTCCCCAGAGTTGAAGCGTCGTCCACGGGCTCTTGGTCGATTGCGCCATCCCGACGGCGTCCGTGTTCTTGTCGACCTTCTTCATCGCGTCGGTCAGATCTTTCGGACTCTTGAGGTCTCCCGGACTGACACCCGCCTGCTTGAGGACCTTCTTGTTGTAGAAGACGTTGTTCATCCGGTGAATGTTCGTCGGAACACAGATGTACGTCCCATCCGGCTTTCCGGCGTTACGCGGCCCTTTCGCGTAGGCCTTCTTCATCTTGTTCTTGCTCCAGACGGAGTCACCGATGTCACCGAGGATGTTACCGTCCTTCGACTGGAACTGGAGCAGGTTCTTGCCCGGCCAGTCGGCCCAGCTTCCCGGCGGGTTCTGTTTCTTCAGCCGGTTGTTGATGACGGTGTTCAGGGTCGTGTTTCCGCCGCCGCTGATGCCCTTGAGTTTCGAATCGACATCGGGGTACTCCTTCTCGAACCCCTGGTACATGTTCTTGATAGCACTGAGTCCGTCCCCGGGACTCCAGCCGTGCATGAGCAACAACTGCTTGTTGCCGCCGCCACCCATGAAACTCGAACAGCCGGAGAGACCAGCCAGACCGGCAGTTCCGGCCAGTCCGGTTGCTTTCATATAGCTACGCCGCGATAGGTTGTTGGATTTTTTACCTGTCATATCTGCGCATCATCCACGTCTACCTTTACCATTTGTCACGGGGTACTTAATCATTTTTGGATTACTTCGTCACCGAGTGAATTTTTCTGTGACAATTCTTGTGGAATCAATGCCTCCTTATCCTTCCGAAACCAAATCAGTCCCGTTTCGGTGGGTTTTACGCCCGCCCACATCGACCCTCCAAACGCATGAGCGACGAGGATTATCGAATCGAAGAGGACAGCCTCGGGGAGATGCAGGTACCGACCGACGCTTACTGGGGTGCACAGACCCAGCGTGCGGTCGAGAACTTCCCTATTTCGGGGATCACGTTCGGGCGACGGTTCATTCGCGCGCTCGGCATCGTCAAGAAGGCGGCCGCGCAGGCGAACCGCGACCTCGGAATGATCGAGGAGGACGAAGCGGACGCCATCATCGAGGCCGCGGACGAGGTCATCGCGGGCGAACTCGACGACCAGTTCCCGGTGGACGTGTTCCAGACCGGGTCCGGCACGTCCTCGAACATGAACGCGAACGAAGTCATCGCCAACCGCGCCGCCGAGATTTACGGGGCGGAAATCGGGGACCGCGTGATCCACCCGAACGACCACGTCAACTTCGGGCAGTCGAGCAACGACGTGATTCCGACCGCGATGCACGTTTCGGCGCTCGAAGCCGTCGAGAAGGACGTGCTCCCGGCGCTCGACACCCTCCGCGAAGCCCTCGCCGAGAAGGAAGAGGAGTACGACGGGGTGGTGAAGACCGGCCGCACGCACCTACAGGACGCGACGCCCGTGCGCGTCGGACAGGAGTTCGGCGGCTACCGCTCGCAGATCGAAAAGGGACTCGCGCGCGTTGACTACGTCCGGGAGCATCTCAGCGAACTCGCGCTCGGCGGAACGGCGGTCGGGACCGGGCTGAACACCCACCCCGAGTTCCCCGGCCTCGCCGCCGAGTACATCAGCGAGGAGACCGGCATCGAGTTCCGCGAGGCGGACAACCACTTCGAAGCCCAGGCCGCCCACGACGCGATGGCCGAAGCACACGGCGCACTCCGCACCGTCGCTGGCTCGCTCAACAAGATCGCAAACGACCTGCGACTGCTGGCGTCCGGCCCGCGCAACGGACTCGGGGAGATCGACCAGCCGGAGAACCAGCCCGGCAGTTCCATCATGCCCGGCAAGATCAACCCCGTCGTCGCCGAGGCGGTCAATCAGGTTCACAAGCAGGTCGTCGGCAACGACACCACGGTCGAGTACGGCGCGGCGGAGGGACAGATCGACCTCAACCTCTACAAACCCGTTCTCGCCCACAACTTCCTCGAATCGGCCGAACTCGTCTCCAATGCCAGCCAAGCGTTCGCGGACAAGTTCGTCGACAAGCTAGAGGTCGACGCCGAGCACTGCGAGGAGAAAGTCGAGCAAAGCATGGCCCTCGCCACCGCTCTCAACCCGCACATCGGCTACGACAAGGCCTCGAAAGCGGCGAAGGAAGCGCTCAAGGAAGGAAAGACCGTCCGGCAGGTCGTCGTCGAGAAGGGCTACCTGAGCGAGGAGGAGGCGGACGAAATCATCGACCCCGAAGCGATGACTCACACCGGTATCCTCGGACGGGAAGAATAAGTCGGATCTTCTTTTCGAGTAGCCAGTCGAAAGCGTGGTATCGACTCGAAACGCGGCCTAGAACAGACTGGTGAAGAACGACACCACCGATTCTATCAGCGAGGCGAAGCCGCTCCAGAGCTTTCCGAAGAACCCTTTGCTTCCGCTGGACGGTGGAGTGGTCGTCGTCGTCGAGGACGTGGTCGAGCCACCGGTGGTGGTGTTCTCCGTCGTTTTCTGGGTCGTCGTTTGAGTCGTCGTCTCGGCCTTACACGACTGCGAGCTGATGGTTACCGGCTTGTTCATGTTCAGCTTCGTACGGGTGGGGTTGTTCACGTCTCCCGACAACACCTCCCACTTCTTGATTTTCCCTTGGTACACGCCGTTCTGTTCCGACTCTCCCGCGAGAACGGCTTTCTCGTTGAACTGTGGGTTGATGGTGATGTTGAAGTCGTTTCCGATGCCGCGATAGGCCATCCCGTCCGCGCGACCTTCCTGCCAGGTCCAACTGACGTTCGCGCTCGCGGTTTCCTTACCGTTCCAGTCGCGATGTTTCGAGTAGTCGAACGTGTCGAGGTTCGTCTGGGCGTCGTAGGAGTCGTCCTCGACCACGAACTTCCCGTTCACGGGAAGGTTCGTGATGCGGAACGTCACCGCGCCCCCTTTCCCGGCATCTATCTTGTCGTGAATTGCGACGAGGCTGAGTCCTTGTGGACCCTTGTAGAGGAAGAGGATGCTGGTGTCTTCTCGTTGGAGGTTCTGGGTCCCGAAGGAGGCGTACTTGTACGACGACGGGTCCGTATCGGGCGTGCGGTAGTCGTAAAATTCCTTGATCGGCAGCCCCTGCATCGAGAGGGGTGTGATAGGGATACACTTACCGTCCTGTTCGAGGGAGTACTGCGGGGTATTCCCGGACTGTTGCGCATCTGCCGACGAGATGCCACCGAGTATGGCGGTCGAGGCGACTGTCGCCTGAACGAATCGGCGGCGGTTGATAGTGGGCGAGTTCTCGGTCATGCTGTCCACGAAGGGTACGATTTCCCGGCGTCTTTGTTCCACGCCGACTGACTGAAATCAGTGCCAACCGAACGAAACGGTAGGAAGACCATTCTTTCCCGGTAGGGGTGCTATGCCGGGACGATAGGGAAGACATTCTCTATCAGGATCGAAGGCCGGTTCTTGGAGGCGATTTTCCGCGAAATCCATGCGTACGCCACACCTACTTATATACAGTCTCCGTTCGGTCATGTGCGTATGGAGACACTCAACCCCCGTGTTCGTCTCGGTTGGCTTGCGGGCGTCCTCGTCGCTGCAGCACTCGTTGGGGGACTCCTCGTCGGGGTGCGGCGGTTCGTCGTCGCGTTCTCGCTCCCCCTCGTCGTCGCCGGGATTCTCGTCGTCGCCGTTCTCGGAATCGTCTATGTCGTACTCAACTATCGGGCGTGGCGCTTCGAGATCCGCGACGACGACCTCTATCTCGAACACGGCGTTTTCACCCGTGTTACCACCGTCGTCCCCTTCGTCAGGGTCCAACACGTCGATACGCAGCGAGGTCCCGTCGAACGCCTGCTCGGTCTGGGAAGCGTCGTCATCTACACCGCCGGTTCGCGCGGGGCCGACGTGACGATTCCCGGCCTCACCCCGGAACGGGCGAGCGAACTACAGGGACGTCTTCGGAACCTCGCGGTCGAGAGCGAGTACGAGGATGCGGTATGAAACTTCACCCGCTCTCGCTCCCCTACCGAATCGTCACGCGCGGTGTGCAGATTCTCTCGACCGTACTGTTCGCCGGACTCGCCGCCGTCGGCGCAGTGAAGGCGCTGACACTCGGACTGTTCGCGCTCATCGTCGTCGTCGTTTTGCTCGGCATACTCGGGTGGGAGTTCGCCTATCACCGGCGATTCGAATACGAACTCACGAACGACTCGCTCGACATCGATTCGGGGGTCATCTCGCGCCGTCGCCGGGAGATTCCCCTCCGCAGGATTCAGAACGTGGACATCCACCGAAACGTGATTCAACGGGTCGCCGGAATCGCGTCGGTCGGATTGGAGACCGCGGGTGGCGGCGATACCGAGGCGAGCCTCGAATACGTCGCCTACGAGGAAGCGAGACGGCTCCAGCGGGAGATTCAACGCCGGAAGAACGGCGATACGGAGGCGGCGTCTCCGAACGAGTCGGAGACGCGGCACCCGGAGGACGTCCTGTACGAGATCAGCGCCGAGGAACTGCTGTTGCTTTCGGCCGTCTCGATCGAACCGCGGGCCATCGGTCTCGTCTTCCTCGTCATCCCGTTCGTGATGGACACGATGGATTCGTTCGGGAGCGTGGTGTTCCTGTTCGGCTTCGTACAGATCGTGTTCTCCGCGCTCGTCCTGTGGGTGAGTAGCGGGGCGATCACCTTCGCGCGTTACTACGACTTTCGGCTGACACGCGTCGGCGACGAACTCCGGTACGAACGCGGCTTGCTCCAGCGCTACGACGGAAGCATCCCGCTCGACAAGATCCAGACGCTCACGATGCAGGAAAACCCGATCATGCGCCGATTGGGATACGCCACGCTGTCGGTCGAAACGGCTGGATACAGTCCCGGAAACGGGTCGTCCGGCGGTTCCGAGGCGGCGATCCCACTCGCCGTCCGTGAGCGCGTTCTCGTCCTCGCACACTCGCTCGAATCGTTCGAGGACCCGACGTTCGAGCGTCCACCGCGTCGGGTCCGGCGGCGCTACGTCCTTCGCTACGCCATCGTGGTCGTCGTGCTCACCGGCGTCACGTACGGCTTCGACCGCATCACGGGACTCCTCGGGTTCTGGTACGTGCCGCTCGTGCTTCTCGTGGTGACACCCCTCGCCGGTCACTATC
This sequence comes from Haladaptatus sp. R4, assembly GCF_001625445.1. NCBI lineage: Archaea > Methanobacteriati > Methanobacteriota > Halobacteria > Halobacteriales > Haladaptataceae > Haladaptatus > Haladaptatus sp. R4. Next base: position 365,752 of record NZ_LWHG01000028.1, read on the forward strand.
GATGGAAACATCGCGGGTATCACGCCGGGGACGACCACGTCGTGACGCGCGACGGGTTCTGGCGGCGGACGACCCACGTCGTTCCCTACTACCGGGTACAGACGGTCGTTCAACGGGAGACGATCTTTCAGCGTCGATGGTCGGTCGCCACGGTTATCATCGACACCGCCGGTTCCATCGGTTTTCGAACGAGGGATCCACACGCGACGGACATCGAGACATCCGATGCGAACGAACTCCGCGAACTCGTCGCCCGTCGTCTCGGTCGGCAGGTAAAACGAAACCGGCGGGAACGACGCCGGAAGCGAACACTGGCGGAATCGGCGTCGGGAAACGATCCGTGAGAAATCATTCGCCGTCGGATTCGGTCGTATCTTCGATGATCGAGACCATCCGTTCGACGTCACCCTCCTCGGAGTACACCGGTGCCCCGTTGACCGAGAATTGACGCCACTCCCCGTCGGGACGTCGATACCGAATCGTAGCATCGCGAACGGTCGTTTCGTCCTCGAAGACGCTTCTCATCGGATGGTCATCCTCCGAAAGCGCGGTACCGTTCTCGTCCGTGATCTCCCACTCGCGGGAGTTGTAGTTACGGTTCATGATCGCTTCCTCCGACAAACCCAGCATCTCGACCGACCGTTCGTTGGCCCGCTGGATTTCCCCGTCCGTTCCGAGGATCACGATACCGACGGGACTCGTCTCGAACACCCGTTCGAGCAGTTCGCGCTCCCGGCGGTGTTCCTTTCGAATCCGCGTCTCGTCGGTGATGTCACGGAAGTAAACCGACAACCCCTCCGTCGAAGGGTAGGCGTGCACCTCGAACAACGTTTTCAGCGGGTCGAAGTAGGCTTCGAACGTCGTCGATTCCTGTGTTTCCATCGCCGCTCGATACTCGTCCTCGAACGCCGAATCGATCGATTCGGGAAACACGTCCCAGACGGAGTTGCCGAGCAGTGCCGATTCCGGCCGGTTCAACAACTCCTCGCCCCGCTCGTTGACGAAGGTGAACCGCCAGTCAGTGTTCAGCGCGAAGAACGCGTCTGTCACTCGGTCGTAGACGGCGGCCATCCGTCGCTGGTACGCTCGTGCTTCCCGCTCCGCGTGATATCGATGGACCACGTTTTCGATACGGTTCGCCAACACGGCGTATCCGTCCGGACCGCCTTTCTGGAGGTATTCGGTGACGCCCGCGGAGATGGCCTCGCTGGCGATTTCCTCGCTCCCTTTGCCGGTAAAGAGGATGAAGGGAAGTTCCGGGAGGCGGATCCGGACGGCCTCCAGAAACTCCAAGCCGTCCATCGCTCCCATGTCGAAATCGCTGACGATACAATCGGCGGTGAAGTCGTCGAGTCGCTCGATAGCGTTCGACGGTTTCGTCTCCGTACGAACGACGATGTCCGGTATGTACTCCGACAGGAGGGCTTGAGAAAGGCGCAATCGCGCAGGGTCGTCGTCGACGTGGAGGACTCGTATCGGCTCCGTTGGATTCCTCGACGCGAGGAACTCGGTCATACACGAATCACTGTGGACTTCAGATATATAGGTATTGAATCACCAACGAGGAACAGTTATACATTCGTAAAATCGCTGCATAATATCGTCCGTATCGGAACATTCCTTCGCATTTTTATTCGTTTGTACTTTACGTTCCGAAAAGAACGGTTCCACGTCTCTCGAAACCTCTCGGAACTGAGAACTGTCGGTTCGGCTCGATTGTATCGAAACGGCGCCGAGACACCGCTCCGACCGACGACCACGAACGGTCGCGCTCCGTGGCGGAACTCGCCCGAACTGGTCGGTTTTTTACCCCTCCATCTCTCATGTCCGATCAATGAGTGAGTACGACTACGAGGACCTCGGTCTCGTGGCGGGGCTGGAGATTCACCAGCAACTCGACACCGAGGAGAAGTTGTTCTGTGGCTGTCCGACCGAACTCCGCGACCCCGAGGAGTCGTCCCGAACGTTCACCCGGTATCTCCATCCGACCCGGAGCGAACTCGGGGAAATCGACGAAGCCGCGCTCGAAGAGAGCCAAATAGACCGCGAGTTCGAGTATCTGGGCTACGACACGACCTGTCTCGTGGAAGCCGACGACGAACCGCCACACCGTCTGGACGAGGAAGCACAACAGGTCGTCCTCGAAATCGCACAACTGCTCGACATGACCGTCATCGACCAGGCCAACGTCATGCGGAAAATCGTCGTAGACGGTTCGAACACCTCGGGATTCCAGCGCTCGACGCTCGTTGCCACCAGCGGGCAAATCGAGACGAGCGACGGCCCGGTCGGCGTCGAAGACCTGATGTTGGAAGAGGAAAGCGCCCAGCGCGTCGAGGAGCGCGAGGACGGCGTCACCTTCAGTCTCGACCGACTCGGCATTCCGCTGGTCGAAATCGGCACCAGCCCGGACATCAGTTCGCCCCAGCAGGCCCGCGAGGCGGCCGAACGAATCGGAATGCTCCTCCGTTCGACCGGCCACGTCAAACGCGGTCTCGGCACCATCCGGCAGGACGTGAACGTCTCCATCGCGGACGGCGCACGCGTGGAGATGAAAGGCGTTCAGAGCCTGGACGACATCGACGACCTCGTCCGGTTCGAAGTCGGTCGGCAGGTCGAACTCCTCGCCATCCGCGACGAACTCCAGTCCCGCGATGCGGCGGTCGGCGAAGTTCAGGACGTGAGCGACGTGTTCGAGGGGACCGAAAGCGGCGTCATCGAGGGCGCACTCGACAGCGGCGGCAAGGTCACCGCCGTTCCCCTCTTCGGCTTCGACGGCCTCGTCGGCCGGGAAATCCAGCCGGACCGTCGCCTCGGTACGGAGTTCTCCGACCACGCAAAACGCCACGGCGCGGGCGGCATCTTCCACACCGACGAACTGCCCGCGTACGGCGTTACCGAGGACGAAGTCGAAGCGCTTCGGGACGCCGTCGATGCGGGTGACGAGGACGCGGTCGCCATCGTCGCGCCAGCCCGGAAGTGGCCGACGGCGCGATCGAAGCCGCCGCTGAGCGCGCCGAAGTCGCCATCGAGGAGGTTCCGGAGGAGACCCGCGGGGCGAACGAGGACGGCACCTCGCGCTACCTCCGCCCGCTCCCCGGTGCGGCGCGGATGTACCCCGAAACCGACGTGCCGCCGGTCGATCTCGACCCCGAGGAGGTCGAGACGCCCGAACTGCTGACCGAAAAGGTCGAGCGCTACCAGTCGGAGTTCTCGCTCGGCGCGGGACTCGCCGAACAGGTCGCCTACGGCCGCCGAATGCCGCTGTTCGAGCGGGCGGTCGAAACCGGAGCGGACCCGACGTTCGTCGCCGGATTGGTCGAGAGCACCGTGACGGAACTTCGGCGTGACGACGTTCCCGTCGAGAACCTCACCGACGACCACTTCCTCGCCGTGATCTCGCTCGTCACCGACGGCGAGTTGGCGAAGGAGGGGGTCAACGACGTGATGACGCTCCTCGCGGAGAACCCCGAACTGACGGCGGAGGAAGCGGTCGAGGAAGCCGGACTCTCTGGCGTGGGCGACGAGGAAGTCCGCGAGGCGGTCGTCGAAGTGGTCGAACGGAACGACGAGCAGGTCGAAGAAGAGGGAATGGGCGCGTTCTCCGGCCTGATGGGCGAGTGCATGGGAAGCCTCCGCGGAAAGGCGGACGGCGACCTCGTCAGCCAACTCCTGCGCGAGGAAATCCAGAAGCGAGCTGAACTACGTTCGCCCACACCACTTCGCCCACTCGGTTACGATTTCGCGTCGCCCCCGTCGATGTGAACATCTCCCAAACGACGGTGGCAGTTGCTCACTTTTTGTTCGGTCTGTCAGCTTTTCGCCAGCCTTGGGTAGTTACCGTGCGACGCTAGAATCACGGCGACGGTCCGACCGCGGCGCGTCCGGTCTTATCGTTCGGTCGTTCGCCGGACCGCCGCGAGGGCCTCCCGTGAGACGACCGACCAACGCGGCTCGCTGAACTGCCGGGAGAGGGTGTAGGCGCAGGCGACGAGGACGAGCGCGAAGGCGGCGTCGGTCAGCCAGTGGACGCCGAGATAGAGCGTCGAGATGACGATTGCCGCCGCGAGGAGCGCGATGGTGTAGGCGTACGTGGTATCCGCCTTCCGGGCGTAGAGCGCGGCGAGTACGGACAAACCGGTGTGGAGGCTGGGGAAGGACTTCACCAGCGTGTCGGTGGAGAAGATGCCGTACTGAATCGCCGGACTGAGTTGGTACATCAGCGGTTGGACGGAGGTCAGATACAGCGACGACACCTTCACCGGGAAGAAGACGAAGAACGGAACGGAGAGGACGACGAGGATGACGTACGCCAGCGCGTAGCGGTGTGCCTCTTCCTCGTCGTGTGCCTTCAGTTTGAAGTACGTGAACAGCACGGCGAACGGGAGGCCGACGAGATACACGCCGGTAAACGCCAGCGTGAGGGGCTTGGACGCGACAATCTGGAACGTCGCGACGGACGCCCCTTCGATGGCGTAAACGAATCCCGTGAACGTCCGCCCGGCGTGGAAGTGCAACGCGACAGAGTTCACAACTTGGGTAACGACCCACGCGACGCCGAGGTATTTCCAGTCCGTTTTGAGGAAATCGACGAAGAGGGTCCTAAGCCGCTCGTCGGGCAAGAACAACTGCTTACCCACGAGCATGACCAATACACTCGGGACAGAGACGAGAAGCGTAAACTGAGTCCCCAGTGGCAGAGAATGAAATTGGAGGGGGGGAAGCATGGCTACACCCTACTCTAGCGACAGATTATAAAGAAGTTATGTATCGTTTCGCCTCGGTCGATGCGAGTCCGATGACGACGCTCGTTCGTTTGCTCGCCGAACGATGCCGCGCAGTGTTGCGATTTCCCGGCCAGTCGGATGTGCTCGACCGAACAGTCTGCGGATCATTCGCATGTTTTTGTCGTGCTTTTCGGCGGGTTGGCCGACGGTGTCGAGCAGGTCGGAAAAGGCCCCGTAGAAGCCCTCTATTTCCCCTTCGTCGGCGCGCTCGCGTTCCACGTCCGGTAACTGGTACTCGTCCACGGTCAGCGTCCTGAGTTCGTAGAGGGTGACGGTCGCGGCTTGCCCGAGGTTCAACGCGGGATACGCCGCGCTGGCGGGAATCGAGCATACCTCGTCGATGCGTGCGAGTTCCTCGTTCGTCAACCCGTTCGCTTCCCGTCCGAAGATGAGGACGGTATCAGTCTCCACCGTTTCGAGGTTCTCGGCGAGTTCCCGCGGTGTCGTGAACGGGAATCGGACGTGATGGCTCGCGTCCTCGTTCGTCGTCGCCGTCAGTCCGACGGTGTGGTAGTTTTCGACCAGTTCGTCGAACGTGACGTCGTCGTAGTTCGGAAGGACGTCCTCGCGGGCCTGTCCGGCAAAGCCGTAGGCCTCGCTGTCGCGTCCGAACTCCGGCGGGTTCACGAGTTTCAGGTCGTCCAAGCCGAAGTTTTTCATCGCGCGTGCGATGGTTCCGATGTTTCCGGGCGTCTTCGGTTCGACGATAGCGACTGCAGGTTTCATGTACGATACTCCCCTCTCGCGTCGAATCGCCACCCGCGAAGACCGACGTTCACGGTACTCATTACGCCCTCGTAGCAACCGGACCGACAAAAAGAGCGTGTTGTCGAGGAGCGGAGGGCCCCGATTCGTGAACCGATGGCGAAGACGAACGGAATGGACGACTGATTTCCCCCTATTTTTATCCGAATTTTTATTATCGTACAATCAAATTACACATCCAACAATGCCGTCTTCAGGGATTTCGTTCCGAGGGGGTAGTGGATCACCGGAGTTCCACGACGTGCTCGCCGATTTCAAGCAACGAGGCTGTAACATTCTCGTCACGGGGCGGGTCTCTGAAACGACGACGAACCGGACGACGATGCAACTTCTCGGGGCGTCAACCGAGGAACGAAAGCGGGTTCTCGTTCTGACCGACACGACGGCCCGGTACGCGAACTCGAAACTCCCCGGCGGGACGAACGCGGGCGACCCGGACGTGTGGGTCATCGACTGGGGTGACGACGAGCGGTCGGTATCGGGATCGGGATCGATGGCCGTACCAGAGACGCCGCGACTGACGACGTCCCCCGAGGACTCGATTCGCGAACTACGGAGCGACATCGTCACCGCCGTCAGTTTCTTCGACGAGTGGGCGGACGGGTTGACGCCGTCGGAACTCCGACTCTCGTTCGACTCGCTCATCAAACCGCTCGAACGGTGTGATCAGGAAGCGGTCGAACGGTTCCTCCGAACCGTCATGGCGCTCGTCCGCGGCGTTTCCGGAATGGCCCATTATCACCTTCCGGTTCCGACGTCCAACCCGGTCGTTCAGGAGTTGACGCCGTTGTTCGATGCGCGCGTCGAACTCCGCCAGTCGAACGGCCTCGTTCCGGAACAGCGCTGGCACATTCCTGAGTACGACCAAACGACCAACTGGGTTCAGCTATGAGCCACGACGAACGAACGAATCCGAACGCACCGGTGTTCGAATCGAACCCGGATGCGTCGGGGATTCGGATCTGGGACCCCATCGACAAGGGCAGTTTCGTGTTTCATACGCCCGTTCCCGTCTCCCTCGAACGGGCCGATACCGACACGTTTCCCGTCCCGATCGATTCGGCGGTCAGGTTGCGGACGAACCGTCTCGACGTCCCCGAACGGGTCGATTTCAACGTCTGGGATTCGGATGGGTCCATTTCTGACCTCGTAAACCCGTGTGACGGTGACTGGCACTCCGAACAGGTGGCCTACCTCGAAATACCGACGTCCCCGATGAAACTGTACGTCCACGTCGACTGTCCGCTCTCCATTCGGGAACGGAACGGGGGCGTTCACATCGATCTGGGCGAAGAACGAACGATCTTCATCGGCAGTCGATCACACAGCGATTCGCCCGTCGGGACGATCACCGTCACCGACAACGTAGAGGACGTGATGCGTGCGGTCTCGCTGCTCGGGTCCTCGCTGAAAACCCTCGACCCCGAACGCTCGTTTCCCACGCTTCGTGGCCACCCACCGCTCATCGAGCGCGGTGACGAGTTTTCGGTCCCCCCGAACATCGTTCGTCCCGAAACGGAGGTACGACTGGTACTGCCACCGGAGCGACGGTACGTCTACGCCGCGACGTCACTCGCGTACTATCTGGGCGCGAACGTGGTTCCCGGCGATTCCCCGCGACTCGAAACCCCAAATCGTCGGTATTCGCTGGATGGAACGGGAGGGTTCGACGGATTCGAAGCGGAAGTGTCCCGCGTCTTTCAACACCTCTTCTTCCTCGACTGTATCATCCGGGACGAAGGCTCGTACGACATCCCCGTGCAGGAACGCGAAGCGGTCGAACCGCTCCTGGATTTCGACTGTTCCAGCCTCTACGAACGGTCGCTGGCGGAACAGGTGGACACGTATCTCGACGTCCCGTTCGACGTTACCGAACCGCATCTTCCCAAATGGTGCCTGACGACCGACCTGGTGCCATCGGAAGCGAACGTTGGTGCGCTCCCGTTCATCGCGGACGAGCTCTCGTTAGTTCGGTGCCCCACACCCACCACTCACGTGCAACCGGCGGCGGAGGCCCCCGAAATAGCTGATTTCTGTCGAAGCATCCAGACCCCTTCCGAATCGGGGGGGAGTACGCCCGCCGTCAGTCCTCAACCGACGACGTCGAAGGAACACGTTTGGATCGGTGACGGCGTTCCCGTCGGCGGCAACAAGGCGACGGTGGACTCCTACCGTCGCCGCGTCGATCACGATTCGTCGGAACGCTCGACGATTCGGGTCCAGATCGTCTGCAACGACACGAACATGAAGGACGAGGGAGAGGTGCGCGAACAGTACAGTTTCCGGGATACGAGTCGTCACGAGGTGGATATCGCCTACGACTTGACCGTCGAGGAACTACGAACCGTATTCGCCGCCGACGTCGATTACCTGCATTACATCGGCCACGTCAATCACAGCGGTATCGAGTGTGCCGACGGCGTGCTCGATACCCGGACGTTGGACGCGGTGAACGTCGAGTCGTTCCTGCTCAACGCCTGTCGCTCGTACGAACAGAGCGCCACCTTGGTCGAAAAGGGGTGCCGGGTCGGTGTCGCAACCCTGTCGGACGTGTCCAACGACCCGGCCACGAAGATCGGGTGTCTGCTCGCCCGCGGACTCGGTGCGGGCCTTTCGTTCTGGAGCGCGCTCTCCATCGCCCAGTCGGAGACGCTGTCGGGCGACCAGTACGTCGTCATCGGGGACGGGAGTCTCACCCTCTGCCAACCGTTTTCGAGGATCAAGCCGATGCTGTTCATCGAGACGGACAGTGATGGAGGGTACACGATTCGGATCAAACCGTTCTATCCCCCCTGCGACAGCGCCGGTTCGATGTTCGGATCGGTGTGGGACGACGACATGACACAGCACCTCCAATCGGACTGGATCGGCGACTTCCACTTGGAGGCGGAGACGCTCGACGAGGTATTTCGAGAGGAGTCGATGCCGATCAAATACGACGGCGACCTGTACTGGAGCGACGACATCACGACGAAGGATTTGCGGTGATCGATTCGGTTTTTATCGATGAGTGCCATCGTTGCGATATGATTGTTCGTTCCACCACGATTCTGACCGACGTTTCGGTGCGATTCGGACGATTCGAGCGGACAGTCTCCGGAACGAACACCGGGGAATCATGACGCGGGGCGAAGATCGGTCGATGGGAACCGAACTACAGGTCGAACGCGTTTCGGACGGGTGTGGAATTAGAATCTGGGATCCCATCGAAAAAGCCGCCGTCGTATTACGGACGCCGTCTCGAATCGACATTCAACGAGGTTCGACGGACGGATTCCCGTTTCCCGTCGAGACGGCGGTCGAATTCCGAACGGATCGGATCGATATCCCCGCAGGTATGTCGTTCAATGCCTGGAATCGTTCCGACGAGGTACGCGATACCATCCATCTGGGCGACGGATTGTGGGAATCATCGTTCTGCGTCGACCATCTCGAATTGATCGGCGCCGCAATGCGGTTTTATATCCATGTCGATTGCTTTCCCACGATTCGATCCGGAGACACCTCCTCGACGGTCGAGTTCGGAAAGGAACGGCGTATTACCGTCGGTGTCGGGTCGATGCATCGATCCCCCGAGGGAACGATTACGGTCACGGACGATCCCGAGGACGTGATGCGTGCGGTTTCGCTGTTCGGATCGGCGCTGGATACCCTCTCGCCCGAGCGCTCGTTTCCCACGCTTCGGGGTCACCCCCCGCTCGTCAAACGCGGCGACGATTTCTCAGCACCGTCGAAGCTCGAACGTCCGGATACCGGGATTCAACTGGTCGTTCCTCCCGAGCGGGAGTACGTCTACCCGATAGTCTCGTTGGCGTACTATCTGGGTGCGAAGGTGGTTCCGGGGAATCGCCCGCGGCTCGAAACCCCCGATTCCAAGTACAGATTCGGTGGTACTGCACCATTCGAACGACAGGTCAACGAACTACTCCGTCACGTCTTTTTCTTCGATTGTCTGACTCGCGAAGAGGGTTTTTACCCGGCACCGCTTCGAATCCGTCCTGAAGTAGAGTCGCTAGTAGACTTCGACTTCGAGGAACTCTACGAACGGTCACTATCGAAACAGATCGATGCATACTTGGACGTGCCGTTCGACCGGGTCGACCCGTATTTCCCCGATTGGTACGTCACGATAGCGCTGGAACCGACGACACGAAACGTCGAAGCGCTCCCGTACGTTTCATCCGCCCTCGCGTTCGTTCAGTGTCCCTCTTCGACTGCACGGACGCCGCATGAAGCGCCACCACAGACCGTTTCTGACTTCTGCCGGAGTCAAGTGTTGACTTCGGAAAAAGCGAGGAAGACGACAATAGTGGACATTCCCGAGACGACGACCATCCACGACGAGTGGCTCGGCGAGGGTGTTCCGATCGGCGGCAATAAGATCACCCTCGATTCGTATCGTCGTCGAACGGAGAACGCGAAACCGAAGACGTCGACCATCTCGGTCAAAATCGTCTGCAACGACCCGCGGATGAAAGCGGAGGGGAAAGTGACGAACCTATACGGATTTCGGGAGACTACCGACCACGTGATCGATATCGTCTATGACCTCTCCGTCGAGGAACTCGCCTCGGTGTTCGCCGCCGACATCGACTTCCTTCACTACATCGGCCACGTCAGTGACGAAGGTATCGAGTGTGCCGACGGCGTGCTCGATACCCGAACGTTGGACACGGTAAACGTCGACTCGTTCCTGCTCAACGCCTGCCGCTCGTACGATCAAAGCATGGTGCTGATCGAGAACGGATGTCGAGGCGGTATCGCCACGCTTTCGGATGTTTCGAACGGCCCTGCGACCGAGGTCGGTTCGTGGCTTGCCCGTTTGCTTGGGCAAGGATTCGCGCTCCGTGATGCACTTTCCACTGCACGGACAACGACACTGAGCGGAAACCAGTACGTCGTCCTTGGCGATCCCTCGACGACCGTCTGTCGGGCATTCCAGTCGTCAAATCGCAGTGTTCACGTCGATTCGTACGCGGACGGGATATATGCCGTAAATCTGGAAACCCACTTCGCCCATGACTACGGTCTGGGCGGGTTTTACGAGCTCACACAGGAAGACAGTGAGCGCCACTATCTGTCCCCCGAAGTCGCACGGAAGGAGATGACCGCCGCCGAACTCGATGAACTCTTCGATCTGGAACCGATGCCGGTCGAATACGACGGCGACCTGTACTGGAGCGACGACATCACGACGAAGGATTTGCAGTGACCGATTCGGTTTTCATCCGTGAGTACCATCGTTGCCGTATGATTGTTCGTTCCACCACGATTCGGAGACGCGTTTGGCTGCAATCCGGACTGGTTGGCGGGGCCGTTACCGGGTCCGGGCTAAGTGAATCATGACGCGGGGCGAAGATCGGCCGAAAGGGACTGGAATACAGGTCGAACGCGTTTCGGACGGATGTGGAATTAGAATCTGGGATCCCATCGAAAAGGCGGAAGTCGTGTTACGGACCCCGTCACGAATCGATCCACGACAGGGTTCAACGGAGGGTTTCCCGTTCTCGGTCGAGACGGCGGTCGAATTCCGGACGGATCGGATCGATATCCCTTCCGGAATATCGTTTAATGCGTGGGATCGTTTCGATGAGCTACGCGATACCGTCCAGATGGACGATGGAACGTGGGAATCGTCGTTCCACGTGAGCCATCTCGAGTTCAAAACGGCTCCGGTGCGACTGTATGTTGCCGTCGATTGCCCACTCACAATCCAATCTGGCCATTCTTCCTCCACGATCGAATTCGAGACAGAAAAAGGAGTCACCGTCGGCGTTGGATCGATGCACCGGTTTCCCACTGGTACGGTCACCGTTACCGACGACATTGAGGACCAGATGCGTGGAATTTCATTGTTCGGATCGGCATTGGATACGCTCTCACCGGAGCGCTCGTTTCCGACGCTTCGTGGCCACCCGCCGCTCCTCGAACGCGGCGACGAGTTTTCGGCTCCGTCGCACCTCCAACGGCCGGATACCGGAGTTCGGTTGATCGTGCCGCCGGAGCGGACGTACGTCTATCCGGTCGTATCGTTGGCGTTTTATCTTGGTGCGAAAGTCGTACCGGGAACGCCTGCGCGGCTTGAGACTCCCGGTTCGAAGTACGTGTTCGGAGACGACGTCACGTTCGAACAGCAGGTCAACGAACTGCTCCGCCACGTTTTCTTCTTCGATTGCCTGATTCGTGAGGAGGGGTTCTATCCGGTACCACTTCACATCCGTCCGAAAATTGAACCGCTGGTGGATTTCGACTTCAAGATCCTATACAATCGGTCGCTATCCGAACGACTCGACACATATCTGGACGTCCCGTTCGACCGTGTCGATTCGCTCTTCCCGGATTGGAGTCACACGGTAATACTCGAACCGACGAAACGAAACGTCGAGGTACTGCCGTACGTTTCGTCGGATCTCGCATTCATTCGGCATCCGTCTGCTACTGCCCGGATATCACAAGTAGAGCGACCACAGACGGTCACTGACTTTTGCCGAAGTCAAGCAAGTGCTCCTGGAAATGTAGCGGAAGCAAAAGTCGTGAGTACGCCGGAGACGAAAGCCCTTCACGACGAATGGCTCGGCGATGGCGTTCCTATCGGAGGCAATAAGGTTACACTCAATTCATACCGCCGTCGAATCGAAGACACGAAACCGAGGACATCCACCATCTCGGTCAAAATCGTCTGCAACGACCAGCGGATGAAAGCTGAGGGAAAAGTGACGGATTTATATGAATTTCGAGAGACCACCGATCACGAAATCGATATCGTCTACGATTTGACCGTCGAGGAACTCGCCTCGGTGTTCGCCGCGGACATCGATTTTCTGCATTACATCGGGCACGTCAGCGACGAGGGGATCGAATGTGCCGACGGCGTCCTCGATACACGGACGTTGGAGACGGTGAACGTCGAATCGTTCCTGCTCAATGCCTGTCGGTCGTACGAACAGAGCATGGAACTAGTCGAGAAGGGTTGTCGAGGCGGCATTGCCACGCTTTCGGACGTCTCGAACGGGCCTGCGACCGAGGTCGGTTCGTGGCTTGCTCGCCTCCTCGGGAAGGGATATACACTTCGTAGCGCGCTCTCAATCGCACGAACGACGACACTAAGTGGGAACCAGTATGTCGTCCTTGGAGATCCTTCAACGAGCGTTTGCCAATCATTCGGTTTGGCGAACAGCAGCATTCACATTGATTCGTATGCGGACGGAGTATACACGACAGATCTGAAGGTCCACATGATGAATGAAAACAATAACGGCTCTTTTTATGAAATCGCACAGGAGGACAGTGGACGATTCTATCTGTCTCCCGTTATCCGGAAAAGTATGACTGCCACTGAACTCGATGAATTCTTCAAAATGGAGTCGGTGCCGGTCGAGTACGACGGCGACCTCTACTGGAGCGACGACATCACCGCGGCGGACCTGCACTGAAAGGGCCGATTTTTAACCGTGCTCGCCCTCGTTTTCGGATATGCAGAACGTTTCCGCCGCGGGACTCGGAATCGGGCCGGAACATCCGCCGCGAATCATGGGCGTGTTGAACGTCAGCGAGGAATCGCCGTACGACCCGAGCGTGTACGACGACCCCGCCGACGCCGCGGCGTACGTGGATGCGGAACTCGTCGCGGAAGGCGCGGACATCGTGGACGTCGGTCTCGAATCGGCGAACAAACGGTTCGACGTGCTCTCCGCGGAGGAGGAACTCGACCGACTCGATACCGCGCTGGAAGCCATCGAACAGGTGGAAGGGAACCCCGTCTTCTCCATCGAAACCCGATATGCGGACGTGGCGGATGCGGCGCTGTCGGGTGGCTTCGACATGGTGAACGACATCTGTGGTTTCGCGGACCCGGAGATGGCGACGGTCTGTGAACGCCACGACGCCGCCGTCGTGAAGATGGCGAGTCCGCCGGACCTGACCCGTCCCGGCGCGATCGAGCGCGTGGACGACATTTACGACGCGCTCGCCGCCGAACCGCTGACGGACAAGACCATCCTCGATCCCGCGTTCGGCGGATGGAGCGAGGGGAAGACGCTCGCTGACGACCGCGAGACGTTCCACCGACTCGGCGAGTTACGAGAACAGGGGCGGCCAATCCTCGTCTCCATCAACCGGAAGAACTTCTTGGGTGACGTGGTGGGCAGGGACACCGAGGAGCGACTCCCGGCCAGTCTCGCAGCGACCTCGCTGGCCGTCGAACGCGGGGCCGACGTGATCCGAACGCACGACGTGGCCGAAACCCGTGACGCGGCCGTTATCGGCCACGCGTTCGGCCGCGAACGGCAATGAAGTTCGACGAGTGGGACCCCGTCTACCGCGCGATTCTCGCGGATTTCGGCTTCCCCCGAGCGGACGACGAACGCGCCCGCGACGACCTCGCCGAACTCGCGGTTCCGTTCGACCGCGCGAAACTCGACCGGATCACCGGGAACACCGTCGCAATCGCGGGAGCGGCCCCCTCGCTGGCCGACGAACTCGACACGGCACGAGGAGCGGAGTGCGTCGTCGCGGCCTCGACGGCCGCCGACGTGCTCCTCGATGCGGGTATCGACGTGGACTGCATGGTGACAGACCTCGACAAAAACCCGGAAACGGCGCGGGAGTTGAGCGAATCGGGGATTCCGGTCGCGGCGCACGCACACGGGGACAACATCCCGGTGATACGCGAGTACGTCCCGACGTTCGACCCGGAGAACGTCCTCGCCACGACGCAGGCGGAACCGCACGGACCGGTCGAGAACTTCGGCGGCGTTCACGGACGGCGACAGGGCGGCGTTCCTCGCCGACGAGTTCGGCGCGGCCGAACTCGTCTTTCTCGGATGGGATTTCGACGACGCTACCGTGAACCCGATGAAACGGAAGAAACTCGACTGGGCCGAGCGGTTGCTGTACTGGTTGGAACGGCGGCGCGACGAGCGGTTTTCGATTTTGGATGGCCGACGGGCGGAAATCGATTTCGACACCGGCCTATTTGAATCGGGGACGTAAACCGTCACGCGATGGTCTCCGAGAAGGAAAAGATGCTGGCGGGCGAATTGTACGACCCATCGGACGCCGAACTCGTCGAGGGGCGACAGCGGGCGAGACGACTCGCGCGACGGTTCAACACGACGGCGGTAACGGAGGCGAACGAACGGGAGTCCCTGCTCCGGGAACTGTTCGGCACCGTCGGTTCCTCCCCGCACGTCGAACCGCCGTTTCGGTGTGACTACGGTTCGAACATCCACGTCGGCGACGGCTTCTACGCGAACTTCGACTGCGTGATTCTGGACGTCTGTCGGGTCGAGATGGGGGACGACTGTTGGCTCGGACCGGGCGTCCACATCTACACGGCAACCCACCCCCTCGACGCGGAAACCCGTGTCGAGGGACCGGAGTACGGAAAGCCGGTGACGATGGGGGACAACGTCTGGGTCGGCGGGAGGGCGGTCATCAACCCGGGCGTCGAAATCGGCGACGACGCCGTCGTCGCCTCCGGAGCGGTCGTCACCGCCGACGTTCCGGACGCCGTCGTGGTCGGTGGCAATCCGGCGACGGTCGTCAGGGAACTGGATGGTGATGGTGAATCGGACGATTAGGGAAGCCGCCAGAACAGCTTTATTTCATCGCGCGCCGAGTGCTATCGTATGGCGCACGATTGTTCGTTCCTCCGCGACCTGCCGCTTCCCGACGACCGATTTTCCTTCGGCGACTCGCACCGCACCGGGCACGCGGGGGATTTCGGAACGATGGAGGCCGACGAGGTGGAACCGGACGCGGTCGTCTGGCCGGAATCGACCGAGGAGGTATCGACGGTGCTCGCGGCGGCAGACGAGCGGGGCGTTCCGGTGACGCCCTTCGCCGCCGGGACGGGATTGGAAGGGAACGCGACGCCGACCCGTGGCGGAATCAGCCTCGACATGACGCGGATGGATTCGGTGCTCGACGTTCGTCCGGACGACTTCCAGGTGGACGTCGAACCGGGAATCTTCGGGAAGGAAGTGGACGAAGCCGTCGCCGGGGACGGGCTTTTCTTCCCGCCGTTGCCGTCGTCGGGCGACATCTCGACGATCGGTGGGATGATCGCCAACGACGCGAGCGGGATGAAGACGGTGAAGTACGGCGAGGTCCACGACTGGGTGCTCGAACTCGAAGCCGTCCTCGCGGACGGTTCCGTCATCACCGCGGGGAGCAAGGCGGTCAAAACGTCCAGCGGTTACAACCTCAAGGACCTCATCGTCGGCAGTGAGGGGACGTTGGCCGTCGTCACCCGTGCAACCCTCGAACTCGCGGGACGACCACAACAGATTCGCGGGGGACGCGCTGTCTTCGATTCGCTCTCGGACGCCGTGGACGCGATTTCGGACGCGGTTCGGTCGGGCGTGGACGTGGCGAAGATCGAACTCGTGGACGAGACGAGCGCGACGATGGCGAACGCCTACACCGGGTCGTCGCTGCCGGACGTGCCGATGGTGTTCGTGGAGTTCCATGCGAACCACGGCATCGAGGACGAAATCGAGTTCTGTCGGTCGGTGTTCGAGGCACACGACGTCTCCCAGTTCGAAATCGCCGAGGGGGAAGAGATGAGCGAGCTATGGCAGATTCGGCGGGAGATGGCCTTCGCGGTCGAAGCCTACGACCTCGACCTCTCGCCGCTCCATCTGGGCGACGTGACCGTCCCGATCAGCAGATACCCCGAGATGGTTCGGCTAGTCCGGCGACTCGCCGACGAGCACGACCTGCTGATTCCCTGCTTCGGCCACGCCGGGGACGGCAACCTCCATTACACCGTTCTGGTGGACGAATCGGACGACGAGCACGTCGAACGCGCGAAGGAGGCCCAAACCGAAATCGTCCACACGGCCATCGAGTGGGGCGGAACCTGCACCGGCGAACACGGCATCGGACGCGGAAAACGCGAATACCTCGAACTCGAACACGGTGCGGCGAGCATCGACGTCATGCGTCGGATAAAGCACGCGCTCGACCCGAACGACACGCTCAATCCGGGCAAGATGTTCCCCGAGACGGTCGATGGCGGTCGGGTCGGAAACTGAGTCAGAAATCGTCGGCGAAGTCGCGTTTCGGCACTTCTCGATAGCGTTCACGCCCGACGGGCGTTCGCGTCCGCACGAGGTAGGTCTCCTCGGTGAGGTCGTACACCGTCTTCCGTCGTCCCGTGTCGGTGGTTTCGGTCACCCGCGAAACGTCGTCGGAGTTCGAAAGGTGGTCGCCTAGCTGCCAGCTAATCGGGGTGCCACGGGGACCGGTCTGAGGGCGGTTCGCTTCGGACGCACGTGTGCCGTTCTGCCATTCCCCACGCAAATCCATGCCAATGGGAACGATATAAGGTGATAAAACGATATCGACATCGGACTATCACGGAAAATTTATATCTTCGGGAGAGGCAACCGGCGTTTTAGGTATAACCGACGTTTTACGTATGGGGTTCGTAGAACCGTGAATGGATCCCAACAGCGTCCGCCAACAGTGGGAAGAACGGTCGGGAGAGTACTCGCCGGACTACTACGCTTACTACGGGCCGAACGAGACGAGCGAGTTGATCCGCGCTCGCCTCGACTCCGCTATCGAATCGGACGCGACCATCCTCGAACTCGGCTGTAGTTCGGGACGGCACCTCGCACACCTCCACGACGGGGGATACGAGGACCTTCACGGCATCGAAATAAACGGCGAGGCGCTTTCCGTGATGGAGGAAAACTATCCCGAACTCGCCGCGGACGGAACGTTTTACATCGACGCCATCGAGGACACCGTCACCGAGTTCGACGACGATCATTTCGACGTCGTGTTCTCCGTCGAGACTCTCCAGCACGTCCACCCCGACGGGGGAGTGTTCGAGGAACTGGAACGAATCACCGCCAACCGCCTCATCACCGTGGAAAACGAGCGAAGAGCCGATGAGAACGGGGGAGAAGGAGACGACGGGTCGTCTGAAACCCCCGTGAACTACGTCCACGACGAGTTCCCGCTCTACTTCAGGAACTGGAATCGGGTGTTCACTGACCGAGGATTCACCGAGATTTTCTCCGAACAGACCGACCGGGACGTGTTTCGGGAATTCCACCTCGACGGCGGGGATGACGCGACCATTCAGTCGTGAACTAGCACGTCCACGACGCTCGGTCCGTCCTCGTCCAACGCCGTTTCCAACGTCTCCGCTATCGTATCGGGTGACTCGACGAGATAACCGCTCGCACCGTGGCTCTCCGCGTTCTTCGGGATATCGACCGGCGGTTCGAAATCCATGCCGACGTACTCGTGGTCGGCGTCCTCGCCGCCGAGCAGTTTCAGCGTGTTGTCCTTCAGGATGCGGTAGTTGCGGTTGTCGGAGACGACGACGGTCACGTCCACGTCGTATCGCGCCGCCGAGTAGAGCGAATGTGGGTAGTATAGATACGACCCGTCGCCGACGAAGCCAACGACCTGCCGCGGGTCGTCCCGCTCGGCTTCCGCCATCGCGGCCCCGATAGCGGCGGGGAGGCCGTAGCCGAGACCGCCGCCCTTGTTCGAGATGTAGGCTTCCCGCTCGAACGCCCAGCGAAGGAGCATGACGTACTTCGACGTGATGCCCTCGTCCACGATGTACGGGGAAGAAAGAGTCTCCCGAAGGGTATCGACGAGTTCGGCCTTCGAGGCGCGCGGGTCCGTCGGTGTCGTCGCCCTCTCCCATCGACGCCATCTGTCCCTTCGCGAACTCCTTGAACTGCGCGACGCGTTCCAACCGTCCCGCGAGTTCGTCGTCCCCTATTTCGACTTCCTCGGCGAGTTCGTCCATCACGAGTCCCAGATCACCCGTCACGGCGACGTCGGCGGGCGTGTTCTTGCCGACCTGCCACGGTTCGTCGTTCAGGTCGATGATGGTCGCGTCCTCGGGGACGAGGTCACGGTCGTGGCGCGTCAAGGTGGTATTCGTCGAACACCCCGCGAACACGACGGTGTCGGCGTTCATCGTCGCCGCGGCGATACCCTCGTCCGGCGGGATGTGGGACACCCACTGGTCGTGCGTGCCGGGGAAGTCCACCTCGCACGCCAATATCTCGGCGTGAACCCGCGCGCCGGTCGCTTCCGCCAACTGGACCGCCGCGTCGAGCGAGTCGACCTCGGAGTACGCGTTGTGCCGGGGGATGTGGTCGCCGACGACGATGACGGGGTCCTCGGCGTCTTCGAGCAGGTCGGCGGCGTGCGCGATGGCGGCCGGGTCGCCGGAACCGGGGTTCTGAATCCGCCCCAATCGTTCGGGTTCGGCGTCGGTCTCGGCCATCATCACGTCCAGCGGGAGCGAGAGGAAGACCGGACCCGTCGGCGGCGTCTGGGCCACGCGGAACGCCCGCCGGAGCATGGTCGGGAGGGCTTCCACGTCCGATACCTCCGCGCTCCACTTCGTGAACTGGTCGGTCATGGCGAGCACGTCACCCGAGAGGATCGGTTCCTCGTGGCGGAAGTCGAGGCTGTGTGCCCCGGCCGTGACGACGAGCGGCGCGCCCGTCACCGACGCGCCGTAGAGGTTGCCAAGTCCGTGGGCGACGCCCGGCGCGACGTGCAGGTTGACGACGCCGACCGGACTGTCGTCTTCGGTACCTCGATAGTTCTTCGTGCTCGCGTATCCCGCGGCCATTCCCACCGCGATGTCCTCGTGCGGCGCGAGGACGTACTCCAGTTCGCTCTCTCCAAGCGCTTCCATGACCGGGAGTTCGGTCGTTCCGGGGTTGCCGAACACGTGTCGAACGCCGTAGGCTTCGAGCGCGTCGGTGAACAACGTCGCGCCCGTGCGTGTGTCTGCCATGCCGATGACTGGTCGTGAACCCCCAAAGGATTTCCGGGGGAACATAACGGTCCGAAACTGTTCCGTGAGGGCGTGTACCGTGGTATCGTGTCTTCGAGAATTTTCAAGTGTACCCGCACACTACCAGCGTCACCAACTGAATACAGGTGTTCACTCTCGCATGATTCCGTCACGATATCGAAATTCGGTACTGTTCGCTCTGCTCGCGGTGATCTGGGGGTCGTCGTTCGTCGCCATCAAGTCTGGCTTGCACGCGTTCCCACCCGTCCTCTTCGCGGCGTTCCGGTACGACGTCGCCGGTGCGGCCCTGCTGACCGTCGTCGTCGGCCTCGGCCTGCGAAACGACGACTTCCAGTGGCGACCGACGACACGAACCGACTGGACGCTCGTCGGCATCGGCGGGACGTTCATGTTCGGTGCCTACCTCGCGCTCCTCTTCACCGGCCAGCAGTACGTCACGAGCGGCGTGGGTGCGGTCATCCTGAGCCTGAAACCCGTCGTCACGCCGCTGTTCGCATTGGCGCTCCTGCCGAACGAACGGTTCAACGCACTCGAAGTCGTCGGCGTCCTGCTCGCGCTGGTCGGCGTGGTCGTCGTCGCCGACCCCACCTCGATCGGCGGTTCGACGGTCGGCATCGCCCTGCTGCTCGTCGCGGCGCTCGTCTTCGCGTTCGCGTCGGTGGTAACCCAACGGCTCCGGACGACGCTCCCGGCGTTGACCCAGCAGGCGTGGATGATGGTTGTCGGCGCGCTCGTCCTCCACGCGACGAGCGCCGCCATCCGCGGCGTACCGTCCGTCACGTTCACCCGCCCGGCGCTCGTTTCGCTCGCGTACCTCGCCTTCGTCGCCAGCATCGGCGGGTACGTCATCTACTTCGACCTGCTGGAACGAATCGGCGCGAACGAGGTCAACCTCGTGAACTACGTCGTTCCGGTGGCCGCCACCCTGTTCGGGTGGGCCCTCCTCGGCGAACCCATCACCGAATCGACTGTTTCGGGCTTCCTCGTCATCGTCGCCGGGTTCGTCCTGCTGAAGTGGGCGACGCTCAAACGCGGCGTCGTCGCCGTCCAGCGGCCGTCCCGACGCATTCCCCAGGGAGGCTCGGAAACCGTCGTCGTCTCCGGGAACGCCTACTATCGCGGGTAGTAGGGCGGTGCGGTTGCGGTATGTTGTGGCTCGGCGGTCGTCCCTGAAAAACCAAACAGAACCGTTCGTAGTGAGCACGGAAGGGGTTCTCAAAATCATCGTCGCAGTGGTCCCAATCACGGGAAAATAAAATCGGATTCGCTCCTTCTCGCCCGAACGTACAAGTGCGAACCCGTCGTGGCGAATTCTACGATGATTCGTCCCGAGTACGAGCGAGACAGCACCGCCTGGAGGTCGTCACAGTGCCGATAGAAGGATGGCGGCGGCGGGAGGATTTGGAGGGTGGCAAACAGATCCGAATCTGGTTGCGCGACGACGGCACCGAGGAGCTGTACGTCGAAAATCTGACCTACCGAGACGAGGGCTACGCGGTTTACGTCTACGATGTGGAAGAAGACGAGTGGGAGACTATCGCCGAGACCGATTCACGAGCGGACGCCGTCGAGCGGGCGACGGATTGGGCGGGGAATTAGAAACGGACGCTCAGAGGAGCGCCCGCAGTTCGTCGCTCGGTCCGAGGGTGGAAAGCTCCGAGTCCACGTCGAGGGTCGAAAGCGTGTCGTCCCCGTCCGCCCTGTCCGCCGTGTTCGCCATCGCGCTGGCGTGAAAGAGGTACGAGAGCCGCAACAGCCAGAGCGCACGCTCCACGTCGTCCGGACCCTCGACGTGGAACGTGGTCCACCCGGATTTCGGGTAGATGTGATGCGGCTCCGTTTGCCCTTCCGCGACGAGTTCGTCGCGGACCCGACGCGGAAACGCGATGTCGAGGATACCCCACTGGTGGACGTGGCCGATTTCCCGTTCCCCGAGGGTGAACTCCGTGCCCCCGAATCGGTGTTCACCGACCTCCACGCCGTCCCATTCCGATACCTCCGTGACGACCGTCTCGATTGCTTGCGTCATGGTTTCCGTTCACCGTCTCCCACAGTATGTGACTAGATCACACGGAGGTTTGCTCCTTTCGCAAAACGAGGACGACGGCGGAAACGGCTGGAATCGAGTTGGACTCGAAGTTGGTACTGACCAGCGTACTGAAAGGCAATACAGGGGGTAGCCCCGGAAGGCTACCCATCGCGGTTGCACTGTCCTATGAGGCACTTGGGGCAGCTATGACGCCCCGATCTATCATCATCGATCTAGATATAAATCGGCAGTTCCTAACTCGTTTGGTCGGGCACCGATTTACGGGGCCAGCGCGGCCATCGTCTCGCGTGCGTCCTCGACCGTCGCGCCGCGGGGGAACCCGACGGCGACCGAATCGACGCCGTCGATTTCGGCGAACTTCTCGAACGCCTCGCGGGCGCGTTCGGCCGTGCCTGCGGCGGCGAGGTCGTCCAGCAGGTCGTCGGTCACCAGTTCGGTCGCCCGCTCCTTGTCGCCGTTCGCCCACGCTTCCGAGATGTCGTAGGCGACGTCCTCGTACCCCTGTCGGGCCAACGAATCGCGGTAGTAGGTTCCCATCCCGCCGATGTAGAATGCGGCGTGTTGCCGTGCGAGGTTTCGGGCGCGCTCGCCGTCCGAAAGCGCACAACAGGTCAGCGAGAGCGTCACTTCCACGTCGTCCGCGTCGCGGTTCCCGAGGTCCACACCGCGCCGCAGGTCGTCGAGTCGGTCGGCCATCCCGTCGGGCGTGAAGAGGGTCGCGTGCCACCCGTCGGCGAACCGTCCCGCCAATTCCACCGACTTCGGTCCCATCCCGGCGGCGTCTATCGGCGGCGGCGTTTCCGGTGGCTCACACCGCAGTCGGAAGCCACCCAGCGTGAAGCAGTCACCGTCGTAGTTCACCGTCTCGCCCGACAGCACCTTCCGAACGATGTCGATGGTTTCGCGGGTGCGCCGTAGCGGGCGGTCGAACGCCTCGCCGTGCCACCCCTGAATGACGGCCGGTCCGCTCGGACCGATGCCGAGCCGAAATCGCCCGTCCGACACTTCCTGTAGCGTCGCGGCGGTCTGCCCGATGAGCGCGGGCGACCGCGAGTAGACGTTGACGATGGACGGCCCGAGACCGATTTTTTCCGTACCGAGCGCCATCGCGGTCAGGCTCGTCACCGCATCGCGCCCCCACGTCTCCGGAAGCCACGCGTGTTCGTAGCCCAGTTCCTCGGCCTGCTGTGTCAGTTCGACGAGCGTCTCGACGCTCGGTTGCGCCGCGACCGGGAGATGAACGGTTCTCTTTGCAGCCATTTCCTACGAATCGTTCGTGTAGTTACCTATCGGTGTCGATATTCACGATTTACGGGTTTCCGAGAGTTGTTCGCCGACGGGGACCGATAGGTATCGAGGAGTGGTGTTCGAGGGAATCACCCGGCCGACGGAAGACAGTGTTCACGTCCCGAAGGAGTTGGGTTCGACGCTCGTGACCGGCGGGAACTCGCGGAGTGCGGGCACGACCAGCCAATAGCCGACGAGCAAACAGTACCCTATCGCGGAGAACCCGATGACCGTCGCACTTCCGTATCTGTCTCCGAACGCCCCACCGATGAGATACCCGAGCGGACCGACGGCCGCGACGAGACTTCCGGTCGTGGAACTCACCCGCGCGAGCAAGTCGTTCGGAACGCCGGTCTGAATCGTCGCGCTGACGAGGACGTTGTAAATCCCGATTGGGATGGTGGCGATTCCGTAACAGAGGAGCACCGCCGGGAGCCAACCGACCGTGACGATGCCGAGTTGGCCGACCGCGGTGATCAGAAAGCCGACGATTACGAAGCGGCCGAACCGAATCGTCTCGAATCGAGATGCGACGAGCGAACCCACGAGGAGACCGACGGTCATGGCCGCGATGAACAGTCCGTACGTCTCCGCGCCGCCGAGCGAATCGGCGAACGCCGGGAGCACTGCCGTCGAACCGGCAGTGAACGCGCTCACGAAGCTCGCCGCGACGACCATGTGCCCGACGACCGAGTTCCGAATCAACTCGAACCCCTCGCGCATGTCGGCGAGGTACTCCGTAACGCTCGGTGACGTTCCGGTCTTCTCGGTCGTGGGAACGCTCAGTAGGGCGAAAAAGACGGCACTCACGACGAACGTCGCCGCGTCGAAGGCGAACAGCGCGACGGCACTGAACACGGCGATGAGCGCCCCCGATAGGGCTTCTGCCACCGCACCGATGGTCTGATGCGTCGCCGATTCGAGCGAGTTCGCACGCGGCAGGAGTTCGTCGTCCACGAGTCGAGGAAGGGCGGCTTTCTCGGCCGGAGCGTTGAGTCGTCCGAGAAGGGCGAGCAGTCCGACGACTGCGAGGACGAGGGAGACGCTCACCGTGTGAACGCGTGCGACCACGGGAACCGAAACGACGACGATGGCCTGTGCCGCCCCGACCAGAACGAGGAGTCGGGAGAGGCGTGAGCGGTCGACGATGGGACCGAACAGAAACCCGAATACTATCGGAAGCCGGGACAGAAATCCGGCGAGTCCGGTATAGAACGTCGAACCGGTCAGCTGATACACCAACCACATCGACGCGATGGAGTACAGTTTGTCGCCGACGCGGTTGACGATGCGAGCGAGATACAGCCGACGAAATCCGGTATTGGCGAGGAGCGTCCCCGTCTTGGATGCCCTGAACCGTCC
Source organism: Haladaptatus sp. R4 (assembly GCF_001625445.1). NCBI lineage: Archaea > Methanobacteriati > Methanobacteriota > Halobacteria > Halobacteriales > Haladaptataceae > Haladaptatus > Haladaptatus sp. R4. Next base: position 389,813 of record NZ_LWHG01000028.1, read on the forward strand.
GCGCCATCCCGTCGATTTCGCCGACGAGTCGATGTCAGCCATACGCACTGTCGAGCCGAGTGAACAATCAAGCTTCGGCGAACGCCAGTTCTGTAAGAGTTCTTATTGTTTTTCGGGGGATTGATGGCGAGGGCCGTCGAAAGCACCGCTATGACGTATGGGACGGAACCCTCGATGGACGCGCTCACCGTGCTGGGCAACGAGATTCGCATGTCCATCCTCCGGGAACTCGCCGACGCCGAGGAGTCGCTTTCCTTTACCGAACTCCGCGAGCGCGTCGGCATACGTGACACCGGGAAGTTCAACTACCATCTGACGAAGCTCTGTGAGTACTTCGTCCGGCAGACGGAGTCCGGGTACGAGTTGGGGCACGCCGGAACGCGGGTCATCACGGCCGCGAATCCGACGGCATCGAGCGAGGACGGCGCAGGCAACGACGACAGTGCGTGCCCCGTCTGCGGCGAGCGGGACTGCGAGAAGTTGTTTCACGTCCATCTGACGCCCGGTTCGTTCTGACTCGGTTCGTGAAGCGTTCGGAACAAAGTATAATTCTACACGGTCTTTCGATTTGGTATGGACGATTCCTCGGAGCCGTTCGGCCCGAACCGACAGAACGAGGTGTTCGCTGGCGGCATGCTCGCCGATCAAACGCCCGATTTGCCGACTTCCCCCGAAGCGCTCGCCGAACTCGCACGCGAGAACCTCTCCCCGGAGGCCCACGCCTACGTCGCCGGGTCCGCCGGGTCCGAAAGCACGAAGGACGAGAACCGCCGCGCCTTCGACCGCTGGCGTATCGTCCCTCGGATGCTCCGCGACGTGTCCGAACGCGACCTCTCGGTCGAAATCCTCGGCCAGAGGCTTCCCGTCCCCGTCATGCTCGCACCGGTCGGCGTTCAATCCATCATCCACGAGGAGGGCGAACTCGCCACCGCGCGGGCCGCCGCCGAACTCGACGTTCCGCTCGTGTTGAGTTCCGCTTCGTCCGAGACGATGGAGGCCGTTTCCCAGGAACTGGGTGATACGCTCGGGTGGTTCCAACTCTACTGGAGCGCCGACAGGGACGTCGCCGCGAGTTTCCTCTCGCGGGCCGAGGACGCGGGCTACGAGGCCGTCGTCTCACGCTCGACACACCGATGATGGGGTGGCGCGAGCGCGACGTGGACCACGCCTACCTTCCGTTCCTCGACGGCGAGGGTGTTGCGAACTACCTCAGCGACCCCGCGTTTCGTGCGTCGCTCGACTCGCCACCGGAGGAGGACACCAGTGCCGCCCTCTGGCGGTTTACCGAGATTTTCGGCGACCCGTCGCTGTCGTGGGACGACCTCGCGTTCCTCCGCGAACACACCGACCTTCCCATCGTGCTGAAGGGAATCCTCCATCCGGACGACGCACGGGAAGCGATCGAGCGTGGCGTGGACGGGGTGGTCGTCTCGAACCACGGCGGGCGGCAGGTGGACGGCGCTATCGGCGCGCTCGATGCGCTCCCGGCCATCGTGGACGAAGTCGGTGACGAGGTTCCCGTCCTCTTCGACAGCGGCATCCGTCGCGGCGCGGACGCCGTCCGCGCCGTCGCGCTCGGCGCGGATGCGGTTCTGCTCGGCCGACCGTACATCTACGGACTCGGAATCGCGGGCCAAGACGGCGTGCGGGAAGTCCTGCGAAATTTCCTCGCGGATCTCGATCTGACGCTGGCGCTGTCCGGACACACCTCGTTCGACGAACTGTCCCGTTCGACCCTGCGCGAAATCGAGCGGTGACGGGGGTCGGGCGAGGAAACCCTTTGGGGGTCGCGGCCGTATCGGAACGGGCTATGGGGGAACACGGAACGTGATGCGGGGAGAGGACTCGTACGACATCGAATCGTGGGAGCCACGGACCCTGATGGATCGGTTCTCGTTGCGGTTGTACGGCTTCCTCGCCGAGGCGGTCCGCGGCGCCACGCTCGTGCTCGCGCTGACGTTCGTGTTCGTCGAACTCGGGTTGGTAGCGACGACGCTCGAAAAACGTCCGATCCTCGGCTTGCTTTCGTTCGTCTCCATCGTCCCGGCGCTCCTCCTCGCACTCTACATCTGGCGCGTCGATCCGACGGAACGGGAACCGATTCCCACGCTCGTCGCCACCTTCCTCCTCGGCGTGGTGTTCGCCGCCTTCGCCGCGATCATCAACACCTTCGGGATGGGCGTCCTCGACGACGTGGGTATCGAGACGCTCGCCATCGTCCCCTTTTTCTTCCTCGTCGTCGGGCCGGTCGAGGAGACGGTGAAATGGCTCGCCGTTCGGTTCCACGCCTACCGCACGCCGCACTTTCAGACCGCCGTCGACGGTGCCGTCTACGGCGCGATGGCCGGATTGGGCTTTGCGACCATCGAAAACCTGACCTACGTCGTCGGATCGGTCGGAACCAACGGCGGTACCGCCGTCACCGTCTCGGGTGTCGCAGTGACGCGCGCCATCGTCGGCCCGAACCACGTGCTCTGGGCGGCCATCTCGGGGTACTACCTCGGACTTGCGAAGATAGTCTCCTCGAACCGCGGGCCGATAATCGTCAAAGGAATCGCCATTCCCGCGTTCCTCCACGGGTTTTACAACTCGACCGCCGGGGTCGTGACGAACCTGCTGTCGTCGATATTCGGCGGTGACGCGTTGGCCTGGTTGCTCGTCTACGTGCTCGTCTTCTCGGGACTCGTCGCGTCATACCTGTTCCGGAAGATTCGGCGGGCGCGCGAGTATTACGAGGATCAAATGCGATTGGGGTGGCAGTGAGACGAAGATCAAATGCGATTGGGGTGGTGTGAGTACCGAGGATTTCCAGTCAGGCACCCGACCGACGCTGGCGCGTCGGATCGAGACGCTCGTGCAACCAGCCACCCACGAACCCGCAGGCCATCCCGACGAACAGCAGGACGATAGGCGTGATGAGCAAAGTAACGACCGCCGCCGCGACCGAAATCACGGCCATCAGCCACGAATTCCCGACGGCATCGACGAGGACCGGATTCCCCCACCACTCATCCAACCCGATTCCGGCGTTCCAAACGGCGATGGGAACCCCGCCGACGATGCCGGTCACGGCCCCCACACGAGTTCCGCGTATCGACCGCGGGCCGTAGCGATAGCCGGAGAGTACACAGGCGACGGCCAGCGGTGTCACCGAAACGGGGTCCGGAGACAGTAGCCAGTTGTAACCGACGGTAAACGGGATGGAAGCGACACCGAGGAGGACGGCAGTTCGGAACCGGTCGTCGTGCAAATCTCGGAGGGTTCGGGACGCGATCATCGGTTGAATATTTATCAGTTTGTGGCTTAGCTCTTTTCCGTTCGCGGACGAAAAATCGATCTTCTCCGGTCGTCGATCTTCTCCGGTCGTTACTGTTGTTGCAGTTCGAACTTCTGCACCTTCCCGGTCGTCGTGCGCGGGAGTTCGTCCACGAAGACGACTTCGCGTGGGTGTTTGTACGCCGCGAGGTTGTCGAGGCAGAATTGTTGAATCTCGTCCTCGGTCACGTCAGCATCCGGCGTGAGGACGACGAACGCTTTCACGGTCTCGTTTCTTCGTTCGTCCGGGATACCGACGACGGCGACGTCGGCCACGGCGGGGTGTTCGAAGAGGAGTTCTTCCACTTCGCGCGGGTAGACGTTGTAGCCCGCCGTGTTGATCATGTGCTTCTTCCGATCCACGACGTAGAAGAAGCCGTCCTCGTCCCAGTACCCGATGTCGCCGGTGTGGAACCACCGCTTTCCGTCCGCTTCGGTGAACGCATCCGTCGTCGCATCCGGCAGGCTAGCGTAGCCCCGCATCACGTTCGGACCCGCGATCACGATCTCGCCGGTCACGTCGTCCAGTTCCGCGTCGTCCTCGGCGAGCGGCCCTTTCTCGACGGGCGGCAGTTCCTCGAAGTCGTCGGTCACGATGCGAGCGCTGACGTCGTCGATGGTTCGACCGATACTGCCCACCCGACGGCCCTTGTCGGGCGTGTTGAAGTGCGTGACTGGACTCGTCTCGGTCAGGCCGTACCCCTCGTAAATCTTCGCGTCGTACAGTTCCTCGAATCGCCGAAGTACTTCGATGGGGATGCCACCGCCGCCGACACCGGCCATCCGGATGGACGAGAGGTCGAACTCGGCGGCGTTCGGTTGGTTGATGATGTCGTTGTACATCGCGGGAACGCCGTGCATCATCGTCAGTTCTGCGTCCTGAATGAGCGAGAGCGCCTGCTGGGCGTCCCACGTCGGCAGCGGATAGAACGTCCCGCCGCTGAACAGCGTCGCGTTCATGCAGACCGTCATGCCGTAGATGTGGAACAGCGGGAGGACGCCCAACAGCGAGTCGTCCGGTCCGACGCCGCCCGGAGCGAGGGCCGCCGCTCCGTGCGCGTTCGAGGTGAGGTTTCGATGGGTGAGTTCCACCCCTTTCGGCGTGCCCGTCGTTCCGCTGGTGTAGGGTTGAACGGCGAGGTCGTCGTCTTCGCGCGATTCGACGTCGCCCTCCCCCTCGGCGAGGAAGTCACCGAAGAAGGTCGCGTCCCCCGGACCGAGCGAAACGATGTGTTCCACATCGGTTTCGTCCCGGACCTCCTCCACGAACGGGACGAGGTCTGGAAGCGTCACGACGACTTTCGCGCCGCTGTCGGCGAGCAGGTGGCTGATCTCCCGCGTTCGATACTGCGGGTTCATCGGCACCACGACGCCGCCCGCCGCGAGCGTCCCGTGGAACGTGACCACGAATTCGGGCGTGTTCGGAAGGTAGACGGCGACCCGGTCGTCCACCCCGACGTCCCGTTCCGCCAGTCCCGCGGCGAACCCGCTGATCTGCGCCCAGAGATCTTCGTACGTCAACTCCCTATCGTCGGTGACGATGGCCAAATCGTTCGGCTGTTCGGAAACCGTGTCCCTCACCGACGTGGTAAGATTCACCATGAACAACTGTAAGAAGGGCACCCTCATAAAACATCATTGTAAATTCGTGTCGAATGGTTGATCTGCTGTGGCGCTCCAAGGGGAACCCTACAAAGTGGGTTCGCTCGTTAAGAGGGTCGTCCTCGTTCCCTCGCCCATGCACCTTCACTGGCATCGGCGCGACCTCCGGGTCGAGGATAACCGGGCGCTCTCGATGGGTGACACCGTCCTCCCGGTGTTCGTCTTCGACGACGAGGTTCTCTCCCACGCGGCCCCACCTCGGGTGTCGTTCATGTGCTCGGCGCTCGAATCGTTGCGTGAGTCCTACCGTGAACGCGGCGGCGACCTGCTGATCGTCCGCGGCGACCCCCGCGAGGAATTGCCGCGAATCGCCGAAGCGTGTGACGCCGACGCCGTCGTCTGGAACCGGGATTACTCCGGGTTGGCGAAGGCACGCGACGCGGACGTTCGGGACGCGCTGGATGACGCGGAAATCGAGCATCGAGCGTTTCACGACGCGCTCCTTCACACGCCGGGTTCCATTACGACGAACAAAGGGGAGTACTACTCCGTCTACACCTACTTCTGGAAGAAGTGGCGCGACCGGGACAAGGACGCGCCGTTCGACGCGCCCGACGAAATCGTCTCGCCGGAGGAAGCGGTTGGCGAGGCCGACGGCGCGATTCCGTCCCTCGCCGACCTCGGATTCGAGGAACCCGAGGGGAACATCCCTCCCGCCGGAACAGAGGCGGCCCGCGACCTCGCGGCCGAATTCTGCGACCGGGACGTGTATCGGTACGACGACGCCCGCGACTATCCCGCCCGCGAATCGACTTCGCGTCTCTCGCCGCATCTCAAGTTCGGGACCATCGGAGTTCGGGAACTGTGGGAGACGACGGAGGAGGCGAAAAACGACGCCGAAAGCGCGAACGATGCCGACTCCGTCGAGGAGTTTCAGGGCCAACTCGCGTGGCGCGAGTTCTACATGCACGTGTTGGACGACAACCCGGACGTGGTCGTGGAGAACTTCAAGGACTACCAGTACGACATCGCGTGGCGCGACGACCCCGACGGCGTGCGGGCGTGGAAGAACGGGGAGACGGGCTATCCCATCGTGGACGCCGGAATGCGCCAACTGCGCGAGGAGGCATGGGTGCACAACCGCGTTCGCATGATCGTCGCCTCGTTTCTGACGAAGGACCTGCTGGTGGATTGGCGCGAGGGCTACGACTGGTATCGGCAGAAGCTCGTGGATCACGACACCGCGAACGACAACGGCGGGTGGCAGTGGGCCGCTTCGACCGGCACCGACGCACAGCCTTACTTCCGCATCTTCAACCCGATGACGCAGGGCGAGCGCTTCGATTCCGACGCGACGTACATCAAGCGGTTCGTCCCCGAATTGGAGGACGTCCCCCCGGACAAGATTCACGATTGGAACGAACTCGACCCGGACGAACGGGAGAAACTCGCGCCCGAGTACCCCGGTCCAATCGTGGACCACTCGGAGCGCCGGGAGATGGCCATCACGATGTTCGAAAACGCGAGGGGGTAGTCGGGGAATCGGAAATCGTGGTGGCACCGTTCACGAATCCAAAGGATCGAACGGTGATGAAGCGTCGTCTTTTATTCAGGTAACTATCTGTTGTTCGACAGTAACCCGCGTTGACCGTCGAGTGACTTGCTCACGGAGCGGATCGGTAACCGATACTACGGTCGGTTTAACCACGAACACGGGAGTTAGCGGGCGGCATACGACGCTCAACGGTGGCCGGGATTGAAATACGACTCTCCCGACGAGCGACGACAGGGTCGCACCCATCTCACGGAGGAAGGAGGTGGGACTCGCGCCCAAGAGGCAACCATGAAAAAAACGATCAAGATACTACTCGTTGCAGCTATGGTCGGCAGTGTGTTCGCGATCGGCTTCGCGGGCAACGCTGCTGCATTCGCAGACGACAACCAGGTACAGGTCAACGGCCAAGCGGCATCGTCTAACGTGGACCAAGGCCAGGCCGTCGCACAGGGTAACTACAACTCGCAGGAGGACAACTACGCGGTCTCGGGTGCGCTCAACGTGGGCCTGGATGACGGAGAGAGTGGTGCGTCGTCCGGCAACGCCGTCGCGGTCCAAGCGAGCGCCCAGAGCAACGACAACTCGCAGTTCGCCTGGTCGAACGCCCAGAACGCCAACTGGCAGAACCAGGACGACTAAACCTCGGTCATCGACGCGACCGGGACTTTGAAGCCTATTTTCTGAGCCACCTCGGACCGTCGCCTCAACACTTAACATCACGACCGTTGACCACTGTCCGGGGGTTACCAATGGCAACGTACGAACTACCGGAATTGCCGTATAGCTACGACGCGCTCGAACCGAGTATCGATGCGCACATCATGGAACTGCACCACGACAAACACCATCAGGGCTACGTCAACGGTGCGAACGCGGCGCTCGACACGCTCGAAGCGATGCGGGAGAACGACGAGTGGGGGGACGTGAAAGGCGTCGAACGAAACCTCGCGTTCAACCTCGCGGGCCACATCAACCACTCCGTCTTCTGGGAGAACATGTCCCCGGACGGTGGGGGCGAACCGGGCGGCGAACTCGCCGATGCGCTGGACGACCAGTTCGGGTCGTTCGACGAGTTCAAGGCCAACTTCTCGGCGGCCGCGAAGGGCGTCGAAGGCTCCGGGTGGGGGATGTTGCTCTACGACCACGTCGGTGAAATCCCGATCGTGACCATGGCCGAGAACCACCAGAATCAGTCACCGATGGCAACGCCGCTGTTGGTACTCGACGTGTGGGAACACGCCTACTACCTCCAGTACGAGAACAACCGCGGCGAGTACGTGGACAACTTCTGGGACGTCGTCAACTGGGACGACGTAGAGGAGCGCTACGACGAAGCGAGCAGCAGGTGACGACCGAGCAATCGCCCTGAAATCGGTCTATTTTGCCGCCGTATCGTGTGATATGTTAGCTAACATCTCCTCAAGGTTTAACAGGCTAAGACGAGATACAGTTAGTGGAGGTAATTCATATATGCCAGAAAAATCGAACGCGGAACTACCACCGCTCCCGTACGACTACGACGCGCTGGAACCGCACATCTCCGAGCAGGTTCTCACGTGGCACCACGACACGCACCATCAGGGCTACGTAAACGGCCTCAACAGTGCCGAAGAGACCCTCGCGGAGAACCGCGAGTCCGGTGACTACTCCAGCACGGCGGGTGCGCTGGGTAACGTGACCCACAACGGCTGTGGTCACTACCTCCACACCCTCTTCTGGGAGAACATGGACGAGAACGGCGGCGGCGAACCCGAGGGCGAACTCGCCGACCGCATCGAGGAGGACTTCGGTTCCTACGAGGGATGGAAGGGCGAATTCGAGGCCGCCGCGAGCGCCGCAGGTGGCTGGGCACTCCTCGTCTACGACCCCGTCGCCAAACAGCTTCGCAACGTCAAAGTTGACAAGCACGACCAAGGCGCACTCTGGGGTAGCCACCCGATTCTCGCGGTGGACGTGTGGGAGCACTCCTACTACTACGACTACGGTCCGGACCGTGGCGACTTCATCGACAACTTCTTCGAAGTGGTCGACTGGGACAACGTCGCAGAACAGTACGACAACGTCGTGTCGCGCTACGAATAGGTCCGAACGCACCGATATTTTTCGAGACAGCGAGGGAAGCGACGGCTATTTCTCGTCCGACGTTACCGTCGGAACGTCGTATCCGGAAGCGATGTCGCTGACGTGCCGATAGAGCGATTCGTAATCGTATCCGCCGGGTTGCAGGTCGAAACTGGCGAATACGCCGACGTTTCGCTCGTCGTCGTCGAAGAACATGCGGAACTGTTCGAAGTCGGTGAATCCCCTGACCGTGTACTGATAGCTGGCGTAGTAGAGTTGGTCGTAGGTGTCCCGGGTGATGAATCCGAACCGTTCGTTGTCCACGAACTTCTCCACGTCGACGGTTTCGAGTTTGTCAGCGACGTCCTCACGGAGAAAGAGCATCTCGAAGTCGTGTTGGTCGAACAGCCAGATATCTCGCAGATAGGTACCCCCGAACTCGGCGAAGGCCGAGACGAGCGCTTCTTTCGTCTCGCTTCCCGATTCCTCATCCATGTCGTTTTCTATCTCTAATGCACCAATATAAAAACTCGGATATAATGCTCATTTATTATATTTGTTCGAGTATGATCGAACGATAGTACGCTCACGCATATCACATAGCTCGTCGACGCGCTTCGATTCGGGAGCTTTTACGCTCGGTCGGACGTAGGCACACGTATGCCGAAGCCAAAAGACGATTTCGAGGAGTTGTATCCGTGTGATTTCTACGAACCGGAAGAACTGCTCGACGAAGAGTTGATGTACTCGGTCTATGAAATCGCCCGCCTGCTTCAGGGTCTCGACCCCGACGCCGAACTCGACGTCGAAACCGAGGAGATACTGCTGGATTGGGCGATTCCGTGGGTGATGCGAAACTCCGAGCGCCTGGTCGTCGGCGAACCGCCGAGCGACGAGGAACCGGGGTACTACGGGCTAAAGGAATGACGATACTCGTCGCCGGAAGCGACCGCGTGGACGCCGGGAAGACGACGTTCACGGTCGGACTGCTCGCCCATCAGGACGCGGTCGGATTCAAACCCCGTGCGGGCAACGACTTCTGGTTCGACCACGACGACGCCGTGCGCGCCCTCTCGGACGGACGACTGTACGGCAAGGACGCCAATCGACTGGCAGACGCGAGCGCCGGGAATCACGCACCGGAGGACGTGAATCCGGTGCACCGACTGTGGCGGCCCGCACCCGGCAAAGGAAACGGGTTGCTCGGACAGTCCCGACGCGAGTTCCTCGTGGACCGCGTCGGCGAGGGGTTCGTCGTCAACGGAACGGTCTCGCTCCCCGAAGAAGTACACGAGAACCTCCCGCTCTCGGATGCCGTCGTCGTGGATTCCCTGAAGGAGTTGAACGACCAGACCGAGCGGCGCTATCTCCCACACCTTCGGGCACTGGCCGAACGGATTCGAGCGGAAGACCGGGCGGTCGTGGAATCCTACAGCGACATCGCCCTGCCGATACGGGATCTCGAATTCGACGCTGTCGCCGTGGTCGAACCGCGGCGCGTCCGAATCTACGACGGCGCACGCTACGCGAAGGCCTGCGAAGTCGCGGACAGCAGCGTCCACGACGGAACGATGGAGAAACGCGTGGAAGACGTCGTGAGCCTGCTCGACCCCGCCGAAACCATGACGCTCGAACCGCTGGCGAAAGAGGAGCGGAACGACCCCGAAAAAATCGCGTCAGTGTACGGGGATGCCTACGAGGCGCTTCTGTAACCCTGCTTCTCACCGCATCCGCGCCGCTTGCGACGCCAATTCGACGTCCTGATACGGATTCGTCGTCACGCTCGGCCCGTGGCCGACGTGCATCTCCGCCAACTCCTCGTCCACCGTGTCGATGACGGAATCGATGCTCTCGATGAGCACTCGGCGGTCACCCTCTTCAAGGTCCGTCCGGCCGAAGCCGCCGTTCTGGAAGATGAGGTCGCCCGCGAACAGGATTTTCGGGGAGTCGGCGTAGAAGCAGAGATGGTCCTCCTTGTGTCCCGGCGTGTGGAGCGCGAGGTAGTCGTGGTCCCCGATTTTCACCGTGTTCCCGTCCTCGATGGCGATATCGACCCCGGGTTGGTCCGTGTCGAAGCCGAACGCTTCGACGTCGAACGCGTCCTTGACGGCCTCTAGATTGCCGACGTGGTCCGGATGGGTGTGCGTGATGATGACCGCATCGAGGTCGTCCACTTCCGCTTGGACTCGACCCACGGCATCGAAGTTCGATCCGGTATCCACGAGGACGGTCCGCTCTCCGTCCACGAGGAACGCGTTGCTGGTAAACGCCTGCACGCCCGTTGCGATGTTTCGAATCATGTTTTCTCTCATTTACTCACATATAACCGATCTACTCACAGATCTCTTCCTCTCTAAACACTCACCAGAATCAACGACAGACACACTGTGAAGGTGGGTCGCCGCTGTCATGGGATTGTATTTACCGACTTCAGTGAAAGCGATAAAGCCATCGGAATTTCAGCGGTGTTGCGGGGACATGTGTGAGGATGGGCAGTCATGTGACACGCCGCCGCGATGAGGTTGGTTTACAGTGGTGGGACGAGAGTTTTACCTCAGTCACGTTCATACCCGTAATGTTCTACGTCGATCTTATACTTTCTGAATTGCTGTATCACGATGATGGGGATTGCACTTATAGCATGAAAAATGAAGTGTGTATTCTTATCTTCACAAGAATGTGGGAACTACCAGATTGAATCCGCGCGTTTATTAGTAATATCGACGATTAACTAACTGTCTGTGAAAGCGAGAGTAAGTAGCAGACGACGAACGATGGAAGCAAACGCATCGACGTTGATTGCTTCCAGCCTAATCGGAGGTGGTTGCACGATAGTGAGCGGTGGTCACACGCCGGGCTATCTGCTAATCATCTTTGGTATCATGGTATGGAAGCGCAACGGGGATGGTTCCTAAGCCTTCAAATCCCCGTTGAATCCACCTATTTCTTCGTCAGGCGGATACCACGCGTCTCCAGGTATCCAGTTGCCACTATGTTGCCGTGGCAAATTAGTCTTTCCACTAATTTTCACGGAATTACACTTGTCACTCCCGTTCAATCGACATCGAATCGCCGTCCGGCCGCGAAAGCAAGGTAATAACCGCACTCACAGACACGAGAGAGGTTGCCAAACGTATCCGCACGGAGTGCAATTATAAGTGATAATATAGGTAGGAAAGAACCGTTCGACCGGGGAGTGACGGAAGAGAATCCATCGCGGTCTCCCGAACGAGTGATGTAATCAAGCCGTGGATACGCCAGTATCGTCATCCCCATACCCCACTTCCCCTTTTACGACTGTTCGGCACCATCGTCGTGGTAGCACGCTCAGCAGCGGAACCGATGTCTCCCGAAGAGGGTGGAAACGGTGACCTGGCGGGAACGGTGGGACGGCCCTACTCCTCCGCGAGTTCGTCGAGCAGGGTGTCCAAACTGTAGCTCTGGAGCACCCGGTGGGAGTCACGAAGGGTGGAGATGACGAACGTCGAGTTCGTCCGCTCGACCTCCTCGATACGTTCGAAATCCCCGATGAGGCGTTCGACCATCTCGCGCCCGGTGAGGTGCGCGACGACGATGAAGTCGGTTTCGCCCATGGTGAAGTACGCCTGTGTGACCCCTTCGATGTCGAGGATTTTCTCCCCGAAGTCCGAGTACGACCCGGTGTAATCGGCGAACACCTCGACGACGACGGTGACGCCGAGTCCGAACTGTTCGAGGTCGATGTCGTACAGGTCGTTTTCGATGACGCCCGCCTCGCGCAGGTTGTTCAACCGGTAATGAATCGTCGAGACTGGGATGTCGGTCTCCTCGTGTAGCTTCTCGGGACTGCCGGTCTCCAGATCCGAGATGGCCTTGAGCAGTGTAACGTCACGTTCGTCCATTGATTTCGAACTATACGTCGGTCATACTTAATATCACGACTTCGGCGGGGCGACGAATGGTGATGCACGAGGAGTGATCTCCTCTGCTGTTTGGCAACCTATGTCTATAACGATTCAATACCAAGAATTTACTCTAACTGTCTCAATAGATCTTGTATGTGATTCAGTTGCAACGCTGTTCCTTGTAGAAGGGTTTAACAATGGCGGGCTGTTACAGTTGGATAGAAATCTATGAATACGACAAAGCTTGGAAGATATCTTCCGATGAATGGAGTGATGTTCGGATTACTGGCCCTCTTCTGGGGTGGCTCGTTCGTCTCCATCGACGTCGGGTTGCACCACTTCCCGCCGCTCCTGTTCGCGGCGGTTCGCTACGATGCGGCCGGTGTGCTCATCCTCGCGTACGCGGCGTTTACGACCGACCGCTGGAAACCCCGGACGCGCGGTGACCTGCTCGCCATCGCCACTATCGGCGCGTTCATCATCGCGGGTCACCACAGCCTGCTCTACCTCGGACAGGAACACGTCCCCGGCGCGCTCGCGGCCGTCATCGTCAGTCTCTCTCCGGTTCTCACGGCCGTCTTCGCCAGTGCGCTCTTCGCCGACGAACACGTCTCACCCCTCGGTGCGCTCGGTTTGGTGCTCGGCGTCGCTGGCGTCGCCATCGTCGCCAACCCGACCTCCGCGAACCTCCTCTCGACGGACGCGGTCGGAATCGTCCTCGTCTTCCTCGCCGCGGCGAGTTTCGCCCTCGGTTCGGTGCTGAGCCAACCGTTCGAGACGACCGTCTCGATTCCCTCGCTTCAGGGCTGGTCGATGCTGTTCGGTTCGATCATCATCCACGGCGTCAGCTTCGCCAGCGGCGAGTCGCCTGCCGCCATCGACTGGTCGTTTTCGGCCGTCGCGTCGTTGGGATACCTGGTGCTCGTCTCCGGCGTCATCGCGTTCCTCATCTACTTCCACCTGCTCGACTCCATCGGCGCGACCGAACTGAACCTCGTCGGCTACCTCGAACCCGTCGTCGCTACCCTCCTCAGCTGGATGCTGTTGGGTGAACTGGTCGCCAACACCACCATCATCGGTTTCGCCGCCATCTTCGCGGGCTTCGCCCTGCTGAAACGGCACGCGCTCTTCGACTTCGTCCGCATGGCCTCGCCGAACGTCGGACGCGCGTAAGCGGAAAAACGTACTCGTACGAAAAGCGGAGTTTTTCGACTATTCTTGCACGCGTTCGGCGACCAGTACCCCGACCTGCTCGTGAACCCGCTCGACGGCGGTCAACGAGAAGCCGTTGTCGGTCAACACGTCGGCCAGATGGCCGACGTCGAGGGGTCGTCCACCTCGGGACTGTAAAACGGGACCTCCGGGTCGGGCGTGCCGAAAAACATCACGTCGCCCAACACGAACTTTCGCGGCCCCAATTCGGCGATTGCTTCGATGGCTTCGCTCTTTTCCTCGTCGGAGAGGTGGTGCATGGCGAAGTTCGATACCACGATATCCACATCCTCGCCGACGTTCGGGTCACGGAAGCGCCCCTCGCCGAACTCGACGTTTCCGATGTCGTTCTCCTCGGCCTTCGTTCGCGCCTCGTCCATCATCCCTTCGCTGATGTCACGGCCGATGACGCGCTTCGCGTCGGGGGCGAGCGCGAGGGCGATTGCGCCCGTGCCGGTCCCCAAATCGAGGACGACGTCGTCCGCACCGGGGTCGGCGTGATCCACGACCAAGGAGACACAGGCGCGGTACTCCTCGCTGTCCTGGGAATCGTCGTAGTCGCCAGCGATGTCCGAAAAGCGGTCGGCGTGTTCCTCAATCGTCTTCTTCATACCGCCCACGTTTCACGCCGGGCGCAATGAAATCGTCGGACTGAATCGTCCGGTTTCGGTCGGCGAGGTGACCCCACTCGCGCAAGCCATCCTCGATCTGTTCGGGCGAAAACCCGATGATCTCGCCGACTGCCGTGAGTTCGCGGGGTGCCCGCAGTTCGAGGTGCGTACTCGGGTTGGCGCTGACGACGAACGGGGCGTCGTATTTGACCACCAACTCGCGGAGTTTCCGGAGGTCTTGGATGGCCTGCACTCGCGGGCCGCCGTCGGTACGGAGGACACGAGAGAGGTCGAACTCGACGCGAACGCCGTGTTCGGCGGCGGCCTTCGCCAGCACGTGGTTGAAATCCCCGCGCCCGCGCATCGGGTGGGCCAACACGTCGATCCGCTCCTCCTCGACGGCGAACCGGTTTAGCTTCGCCGTGCCGCCGTGGAGCAGGAGGATGGTCGTCTTCGGGCGAAAGTTACCGACGTGGCCGCTGGCCTGCGATGGGTTGTCGGCGCGGATTTCGAGGCCGTCCACCACGTCCACGCCGAACTCGTCGCTGACGGTCTCGGCGTCGAACTCCGCCCGTGAATCGCCGTGATTGCGAACGACGACGCCGTCGAACTCGTACTCACTCGCCGTGGCCGCAAACCGCGCGACGGTAGCTTCCCCATCCGGGACGGCGTGGACGCCCTCGTACATTCTCGTGTTCGAGTGCGGGGTGGTGAGACTTGGTGCTTGCGACTCTCGGTCCAGGGAGACGGCGTCACCGGGAGTCGGAACTGATTAGCCGCTCCAGCCAAACCGGAGTGGTAAGCCCAAGGGGTTTTCACGTCTCAACCCGGAAGGAAGGTTCAATAACAGAATGGATAACCAGCCACTGACCTCCGCGACCGCCGACGAGCCGCCAGGGGCAGACATCGAATGGTGTCACCAAGCGGTTCAAGGTGTCTCCCGCACGTTTGCCATCACTATCGACCTGCTCGATACGCCGATGGCCGACGCCATCTGCGTCGGATACCTCCTCTGCCGTGTCGCGGACACGATCGAGGATGCGGGCCACATCCCGCCCGTCGAACAGGTGCGTCTCCTCCACCAGTACGACGCCGTCCTCGACCCGACCGATGCGACGACGGTCGAGGAGTTCCGTGAGAGTGTAGACGAGTGGATTCCCGACGATGTCGACGGCGACGATGCCGATTGGTCCGTCGTCAGTCACGCCCCCCGCATCGTGCGAACGTTCGATACGTGCTCGCCCTCGGTCCGGCAAGCGGTTCGACCGCCGGTTCGGGAACTCGTGAACGGGATGGCGATGTTCGTCGAACGGTATGCCGACACGGGTGGTCTTCGAATCGGAAGTAGAGCGGAACTCGAAGAGTACTGCTACTACGTTGCGGGAACCGTCGGTGAACTCATCACGAACCTGGTCTGCCAGGATGCGGATTCGGCGCAGGCGAGCCGTCTGCGCGAAACCTCGGAATCGTTCTCGCTCCTCCTCCAACTCGTCAACGTGACGAAGGACGTGTACGTGGACTACCACGACGAGAACAACGTCTACCTTCCCGAGACGTGGTTGGACGAGGCCGATGTCCCGCAGGACAAACTCTGTGACCCCGAACACAGCGACGACGTCGCGGACGTCGTCGCCCGAACCGCGGACCACGCACACAGCTTTACCGACGACGCCCAGACGTATCTGGAGACCATGCCGCGCGAGCGGGGCAACCGACTCGTCGCGTGGACGATTCCCTACTTGCTCGCTGTCGGGACGCTCCGCGAAGTCAGAAAACGACCGGAGGACGCGCTTCGCCGGGCAGGTATCAAGGTTTCACGCGAAGAGGTACACTCCCTCATCGCCTCGCTCTCCGGCGGCGTCGATCGAGAGACGCTCGGCGAACTGCGGCGAACGATCTCCGAGAGGCCGTTTCACCGGTCTCCGAATTCGATTTAGCGACCGGTTTCGACGGAAACCGAAAGACGACCGACGGCGTCCGTAACCCACCCGGACAGTAAGAACACCCACGCCGTCGTACAGGCGACGCCGAATCCGACCGCGACTGCCTCGATGGCGAACGGCGGCCGTCCGCCGAACGCGTTTCCGACGACGACGGACGCGACGGAGACGACGATAATCGGCCAACCGAGGACGAGGCCGAGGAGGCGGACTACGAAGTCGAGTTCACCGGGGAGAAACGGGAATCCCGTAACCGCGTAGCCGCCGAGCGACAGCGAAACGACGGCGAACACGGCGAGCGTTTCGTTCGACGGGGAGAACAGGGTTCGAACGATTCTCGACCGGGTGCCGTCGGGATTCACCGCGGCAACCACGAGGACTGCGAGCAGATAGCTGATGGCAACGGATGCGACGCCGAGTGCGACCGTTCGGGGAGCGATCCCGGAAATTTCCGTGTCCCGGTTCACGAACCACAGGAGGGCGGACGCCGTCACGGCAAACGGAAAGACGTGGCTCCGGTGCGGGCGGACGCTGGAGAGGGAAGGCATAGAACAACCGTTGGGTAGCAACTGTTATCGATCCTTCGACAATAGGGAAAAAGCGAAGTGGGAGGTTTTGGAGTTCCCTATCGGTTCGACGCGACGGATCGACGACTTCCGCCGGTCAGACGTCGTCGGCCCGTCCGGTCACGATGTCCGCGACCCGTCGTTTGTCGAACAGCGCTTCGTCCTTCGAGAACTTCGGATACGGCTGGCTCTCGGCGAACTTCGGCCACTCGCCGAACACGTCGGGGTACAGCTGTTTGGCCGTCATCTCCAGTTGGAAGAGGTTGACGAGCGGGCCCTGATAGCGCATTCCCTGCACGAACACGCGGTCGTTCTTTACCGCCGAGATGTTCGAGGCGACGGGGTCGCTTTCGAGTATCTTCCGTGTCTTGGACATCTCGTGGTTCGGTGCCATGCCGCCGAGGACGAGTAACACGTCCGGATTCGCCTCCAGCATCGCCTCGAAGTCCACTTTGTCGTTCGAGGAAACCTTGCTGCCGAAGGCGTCGGTTACCCCGAGCGGACGGATGTGTGCGCTGAGGAATCCGGGCGCGTTCAGCTTGTAGGCCCAAATATCGGAGAGGTCCGCGGACCCGGTGACCATGATCGCCGTCGGTCGTTCGTCCTCGGGTGGTAGCTTCGATTCGATGGTCGAAACGAGGTCGGCGTGAACCGTCGCGAGCGCCTCGTAGCGCGCTTCCTCGCGGAACGCCTGTGCGACCTTGCCGAAGATGTCCCAGAGGGAGTAATACTCGTAGTCATCGCGCCAGCCCTTCGGCGGCTTCCGGTTGGCGTCGCTGTAACTGTTGCCGAACCACGGGCCGACGTTCTTGGCGATTTCGTTCACGTCCGAGCGCGACCAGTTCTTCATCGACACCATCTCCGCCGGGTCCGCGAGGTGAACGTCGCTGTCGAGTTCGTACAGTTCCTCTTTCGGTGCGCCCCACGACGAGAAACAGTCCGACCAGTCCACCGAGACGCCGTCGAGGCGCTCGTAGTAGAGGTTCATCACGGTGTCGTAGTACTCCGGCGCGTGGAGTGCGTTGACGCCGTCGCCGTGGCCGAGCGCGACGGCCATCCCCGCGTGGTGGGTGAGGACGGTGAAGATGTCCTCCGGAACGGCGTCGAACGTCACTTTCCCCATCGGCGACATCGACACCGAGTAGCTCCCGTCCGCGGTATCGGACGTTTCCGTTTCGGTATCGGTCGTCTCGGCCGAGGTCGTGGAACCCTGATCGTCGGATTTCGACCCCTCGTTTCCGTCGCTACTGCCGGTACAGCCAGCGAGGAGGGTGGTGGCGGCGACGCCAGTGCCGACTCCGAGAAACCGCCGACGCGTCGGACACCACTGCCCTGCTTGCGTGTCTCGTGCCATGGTTTTAGGCTCGCCTAAACCTTGATAACTGTTGCGAATTTTAGGCGAGCCTAAAGGCATTTCGAGTCGTCGGTGAGTTTGCTACCACAGCGATAATACCGCGAAACTGCGGACGTGAGAGCCATTCTCAGGGAATGGTAATGGTTGATGGGGATTATTTATTTTTGTGCTGTACTGATGGCGTTGGTAATAATGAACGATCCCCGCCCAACACGACCCGGACGAACTGGCCCTCGAACGATGCTGCCACACTCGGTGAACGAGACGGTCGGCGGTGAACGCTGATGCGGTCACGATTACCGCTCCTCCTCGCCGTTTGTCTGGTGCTGGCAACCGTCAGCGGTTGTGTCGGACAGTTGCCCGATGACGACGCCGGTGCCGGTGTCGAAACGACTTCCCCGACGACGACTACAACGACCGATACGAACACGACACAACGGACACCGACCGCGACGTTCAGCGACGCGAAAGCCCACGAGGTCGTGGACGACATCCGCGCGAAGCAGGAGAACATCAGCACGTACCACGCTGTCGAGGTGGAAAAACGGATCTACCACCTGCCGAACGGCAGTACGTATACTCGAACGAAGAAAGTCGATCGTTCGGAGCGGTACGCGGACGGGACGAAGCTTCTGCGAGTGGAATACCTCCACCCGACCAGGAACAGGATCATCATCGAAAACCGCACGAATACGATAGCGTACGAAAGTGCGACGAACACGTACGACGTGAGTGACCGGCGCGACGGCCCCGCGCACTACTACATCAGCGGCGTCTACGAGGCCAAACACGAGTTCGAAGCCGCGTTCGACCACGACGCGCTCACGTACCACGGGAAAACGCACGTACTCGGCCACGAGGTGTACGTCATCGAGTTCGACAATCCGAAGAAGCACTCCGAGAGAGCGTCGTGGTACAACTCGACGCTCTGGATAGACGCGCAAACCGGTGCACTCGTCAAGAGCAAAACGAACTATCCGCTACCGATCGATCAGACGCTCGATCAGCTCAAGAACAGGTTCGAATCGGGCCATCAGAAATCGAAGAACGCAACCGTGATCCACAACGGAACGGTCGTCTCCACCTATCGTGACCTCGCCGTGAATCAGAAACTGCCCGAGGGAACGTTCGCACCGCCGAAGAACGCGACCCGAGAGGACTGATAACGGCGTCCCGCCGTTTTTTAGTACTCGTAGAAGCCCTTGCCCGTCTTCTTACCCAAGTCGCCCGCATCGACTTTGCGCTTGAGCAGGTAGGCTGGCTTGTATCGGTCGCCGAGTTCCTCGAAGAGGGTTTCGCTGGCGTCGAGACAGATGTCCAGTCCGATGTGATCGGCGAGCGTGAGCGGTCCCATCGGGACGTTCGTTCCGAGCGTCATTCCCTTGTCGATGTCCTCCTTGCTGGCGACGCCTTCGTCGTAGGCGCGGATGCCCTCGTTGATCCACGGCATGAGGATGCGGTTGGTGACGAAGCCGGGTTTGTCGTCGGACTCCCACGTCTCCTTGCCGAGGTCCTCCGCGAGATCGTGGGCGAGCGTGACGACGTCCTCGTCCGTCTTCTCGCCGACGACGAGTTCGACGCCCTTCATGATGGGGACGGGGTTCATGAAGTGGAGGCCGACGATTTCGTCCTCGCGCTCGGTCACGCTGGCGATGGTCGTGATCGAGAGCGTGCTGGTGTTGGTGGCCAGCACGACGTCCTCGGGGAGCACCTCGTCTAGGTCGGCGAAGATGTCCTGTTTGATCTCCATGTTCTCGACGGCCGCCTCGACGACGAAGTCACAGTCCGCGAGGTCTTCGAGGTCAGTCGTGCCCGTGATTCGGTCGACGGCGGCCTCGGCTTCCTCCTTGCTCATCTTCTCCTTGCCCACGAATCGGTCGAGACTTCCCTCGATGGTGTCGAACCCGTGCTGGACGAACTCGTCCTTGATGTCGCGCATAACCACGTCGTAGCCGTTCGTGGCGGCGACCTGCGCGATGCCGCTGCCCATCGTCCCCGCGCCAACTACGCCGATACTGTCGATGTCGGAAAGCGAACGCATGATGGCAAGTGCTGCCGGAACCGTTGTAAGGATAGCGGAACGCTGGCGAGAAAGCCGAACCGAACTGCCGTGATATCTGAAATGTGCGACATCTCCGGACAGTAACGAAACGGATAGGTCGTGTACGAAACATTAATGGGGGTCGGGTGGGAGAAAGAAACGAATCGGTGAGGGACGTGAGGGAACACGAGACACGCGAAACGGCCGAGACCGAAACGACGGACGTGAAATACGTCGGGCCAGCGACGGCGGCGGTCATCGAGGACGCGCCGTTCGACGTAACGGATATCCGAAATCGCACCGCCTCCTACGAGATGTTGCGCGAGGCAGGCGTCCATCCGGGCGTCGCTGGCCATCTGCGCCGGGAACACTCCCTGTCGTGGTCGTTCGAGTCCGGCAACGACCTGACGGACCGTTCGAGTCAAATCCGTGGCCTGCAGGACGGCGAGCGTGCGTGGATTGCCGCCAGTTCAGGCGATTGGGAGGCCGAGACGACCGAAACCGCGACGGACGGAAGCGGTGACGCCGAGGCGGAAGAGGCAGCGTGGCGCGACCGGAGTAGCCCGGACCCCGTGACCGACGTGCCGGAAATCGACGACGAACTGGCCGGTGAACTCGCCGAAGCGGGCATCACCTCGGTTCGAAGTATGGCCATCGCCAACCCGGAACGCGTGGCGGACTCGTTGGCCTTCGATTTGACTCGTGTCGCGAAATGGCGCGATTCGGCCCACGAGCTATTGTGAATTTACTACTATCGTAGTTTCCCATTCTCACAATAGAGCTACTGAGAACCCCGAAATCAATCGTTTAGGTTCGACCGTTACCAGTACACTCTTATATATCGTCGGCGCAGTTGCGCATGATGATTCCGCTGACTGACTCGCAAGTCACGCGAGACGGCAAAGCACTTATTCTCGCCCACGATCACGGCCTGGAACACGGGCCTCGGCCGACTTCGGTTCCGTTCCGGAGACGCTGGACCCCGAGAAGGTTTTCGAAACCGCAACCCACGACGCAGTTACGTGTCTCGCGGTTCAGAAAGGCCTCGCGGAGACGTACTACCCCTCCTACGAGGACGACGTCAACCTCCTCGCCAAACTCAACGGGACGAGCAACCTCTGGATGGGCGAACCGTACTCGCCACAGAATTGGACGGTCGATTACGCCGCCGAACTCGGCGCGGACGCCGTCGGTTACACCGTCTACTCCGGGTCGAACAACGAGACGAGGATGTACGAGGACTTCCGCGACGTGCAGGAACGGGCACACCGCGAATACGACATGCCCGTCGTCATGTGGTCGTACCCGCGTGGACAGGGTCTCAAGAACGACACGAAAGAGAGCACCATCGCCTACGCGACCCGAATCGCGCTCGAAATCGGCGCAGACATGGCGAAGGTCAAGTACCCCGGAAGCCGCAAGTCGATGGAATGGGCCGTCAAGTCCGCCGCCGACATGCCGGTCGTCATGAGCGGCGGGTCGAAGACCAGCGACTACGAGTTCCTCTCCAGCGTCGAAGCCGTGATGGACGCCGGTGGTTCCGGACTCGCCGTCGGTCGCAACGTCTGGCAGCGTGATGACCCCGAGCGAATCCTCGACGCACTCGAAAAGGTCATCTTCGACGGCGCGACCGCCGACGAAGCGCTCTAACGATGGAGACGGTTACAAAAATCATCGATGTCGTCGCGGCCGCCGCGCCGGAAATCCGTGGCGGTCTCACCGGCCGCCGTCGAAAGGCGGACGAGGAAAACCCAAGCGGGGAAATCCAGATGGCCGCAGACGTCTGGGCCGACGAGTACCTCGAATCGGAACTGACGGCTATCGACGGCGTCGGCGAGTTCGCCAGCGAGGAGCGAGAGGCGGTCGTCGATTGCGGCGACGGACTGTCGGTCGCTATCGACCCGCTCGACGGCTCGTCCAACCTCAAATCCAACAACTCGATGGGGACCATCGTCGGAATCTACGATGCGCCGCTCCCGGCGAGGGGAACGGACCTCGTCGCGTCGGCGTTCGTCCTCTTCGGTCCGATCACGACGATGATGGTCGCCCGTGACGATTCCGTGACCGAGTACGTCATCGAGGATAGCGCGGTGCAAGGCACCGCCGATAAGTCGAGCGGTGAAACACCGCGAGACGGGGAACACCGGGTCGTCACCGAGGACGTGACGCTCCCCGACGACCCCACGGTTTACGGGTTCGGCGGCCGCGTTCCGGATTGGCCCGAGGCGTTCACCGCCTACGCGCGAGGGATCGAAGACGAACTCAAACTGCGCTACGGCGGCGCAATGATCGGCGACGTGAACCAAGTGTTGACCTACGGCGGCGTGTTCGCCTATCCCGGTCTCGAATCCCGCCCGGAAGGAAAGCTTCGCTTGCAGTTCGAGGGGAACCCGATGGCGTACATCATCGAATCCGCCGGTGGCCGGTCGTCCGACGGCGAGAAATCCATCCTCGAAGTGACGCCCGAGCGACTGCATCAACGGGTACCGCTCCACATCGGGAACGCGAACCTCATCGAACGACTCGAAGCCGCGCTGTAGTCGGATTTCGGTTTTCGATCTTTTTCGTTAGCTGCTATTCGTCGGCGTCGTCCGTGGCCCGGTCGTCGTCGCAACGGTCGTCGGAGCAGCAGTCGCCGTCGGTCCGCCGACCGTCGTCCGTGCCGCAGTCGTTCCATTCGTGCCGCTCACCTGTCGGATACACCTCTGCACGTCGTTTTGCTGCACGGTCGCGACGTCTGGTTGTTCGAATCGAAGAACGTCGCGTTGACGAAGACGTATCCCGGAACGCCGAGGTTCGCCGTCGAGTTCGTCCACGTCACGTTGCCGTCGGCCGCCGGTTGGAAGTCCCCGGCGGAGATGTTCTGTGTCACCAGCACGCCCGACTGCGGGTTCGAGGCGTTGACCAACAACGCCTGCATTCGGTAGTCATCGGGTTGCGTCGCGTTCGCCGTGATCCGGGTGCAGGACAGGTTCGCCGATAGCGGTGCGGTCGGCGGTGCGGTCGTCGTTGTCGTGGTGGCGTTCGGTGTCGTAGTGACGTTCGGCGTCGTTGTCGGCGTCGCGGTGGCGTTCGGCGTGGTGGTCGTGGTAGCGTTCGCCGTCGTGGTTGGTGTCGTCGTGACGCTCGTGGTAGCGTTCGCCGTCGTGGACGGCGGTGCGGTCGTCGATGTCGTTGTCGGTGTCTGTGTCGACGTCGTCGCGGGTTGTGCCGATGTCGTGGTCGGCGTCGCTGTGGTCGACGTCGAAGTCGGCGACGGAGTCGCCGTCGCCTCGCCGCCCGCTCCCCGTTGTGCCACCGACTGGAGCGTTTTCGGCGGAGCGTTCGCCCCCGACTTCACTCGGTTTGCCGCCTGTTCGGTCCCCGAAACCGCCGTTTGCTGAATCTGGCCCGCGCTGTTCACGTTCCCTTGCGTGGCGGACTGCGTCGCACCGGCGGCCGCGCCGAAGGTAATCGCCTGAATCTGCGTGACCGAGGCTTTCTGCACCTGCGTGATTCCACCCACAGCGGCACCCTGCGCGCGGCTTGTATCTGCGTGACGTTCGCCTGCTGGCTCTGGGAAACCGCGCCGTTCGCCGCACCTCGCGTCGCTGCCTGCACCTGTGAGATGCTCGCCTGCTGGCGCTGACTCGCCACGACGCCGCCTTTGCACGCCCCTCTTGCGGCGGCTTGCACCTGCGTGACGCTCACCTGTTGGCTCTGGGTAATGGCCCCTGCCGCCGCCCCAGCACAGGCCGACTGAATCTGGGTGATTCGAACGGTCTGCACCTGCGTGACTCCGCCCTGTGCCGAACCCTTCGCGGCGGCCTGAATCTGTTTGACGTTCACGACCTGCTTCTGGACGGCACCTTGGGTCGCACCTTGTGCCGCCCCCTGCGCGACGATTTGAATCTGCACGATGTTCACGACCTGCACCTGCGTGATGCTCAACGCCCCAACCGCCGCACCGCGACAGGCCGACTGAATCTGTGAAACGGTGGCTCCCTGCGCCTGTGTGAGTCCACCCGTCGCCGCGCCTTGCGCGGCGACTTGTATCTGTGTGACGCTCACCCGCTGGACTTGTGAGACGGCCCCCGCCGCCGCACCGCGGCAGGCCGCTTGAATCTGTTCGACGTTCACCTGCTGAATCTGTGTCGCACCCCCTCTCGCCGCGCCCATCGCGGCGACTTGAACCTGCTTCGCGTTCGCGGTCTGTGCTTGTGCGGCCCCGGTCGCCGCGCCCTGTGCCGCCGCCTGCACCTGCTGGACCGAAACGCTCTGACGCTGGTCGAGCGCGCCGAACGCCGCACCCTGTCCGGCCTCCTGAATCTGTGAGACGCTCGCTCCCTGATTCTGCACCGCACCGGTCGCCGCACCCTGTGCGGCACCCCGCGCCGCCACTTGTACCTGCGTGATTTTCACCCGTTGGC
The DNA here is from genome assembly GCF_001625445.1 of Haladaptatus sp. R4. Lineage (NCBI taxonomy): Archaea > Methanobacteriati > Methanobacteriota > Halobacteria > Halobacteriales > Haladaptataceae > Haladaptatus > Haladaptatus sp. R4. The sequence continues at coordinate 414,363 of NZ_LWHG01000028.1, forward strand.
TTTGAGCGACTGCACCGTGGCACGCGCCGAACGCCGCGGCTTGTATCTGCGTGACGTTCGCCTGTTGAGTCTGGGAAACCGCGCCGGTCGTTGCCCCCTGTGTCGCTACCTGTATCTGGGTGACGTTCACGTCCTGACTCTGGAGGAGTGCACCGTGTGCGGCACCGCGTGCCGCGGCCTGAACCTGTTCGACGCTCGCCGATTGATTTTGTGAGACAGCCTGCGTCGCCCCCTGTACTGCGGCCTGTCGCTGTTCCTGACTGATGGAGACGCCTTGTCGCTGTGCCAACGCGGCCCCCTGTGTGGCACCGCGAGCGGCCGCCTGCTCACGGGTCGAACGGTTCGAATCGGCCTGTAACAGTTCACTCCTTCCGTCGTTCACCGACAGTACGGGGAGCGTTGCCGCCGACTCCCCGACCGGGGGTGCCGACGCCTCCATCGACTGGGTGGATGACGCCGTGCCGGAGTTGGTGGGAGAAACGACGGCGATGCTTGCGATGCTGACGAGGAAGACGAGTCCGACCGCGACTACTGCCCGTGTGAATCGGTCCATAATATACGACTCACACGCGCGAGACGCACGTCAACCGGAGCCATCGTTAATTCCGTTTCCTCACGTCCCCGGCCGGTTGTGATCGTTGACACGAGGTAGCGTCGCCCGACGATTCCGGCAATCGTTGCGAGCCATCGTGGTAATCGAAATTTCGCGCTGACGAGTGACAACCGAATATAGTCGGTGGTGTACTTATTGGAAATAAATTTATTCGGGCCGATGATTTCATCTCAGTTGGCACGTTTCTAGGTGTCTAGATTCACCATTCTTTATCTATGCTGGTCAACTCCTCTTGAGCGTCGCATGAGCAATGAGTCACCATACCGTGACGACTCGGGGAACCGCCCGTCGGGACATCCGCCCCACGTACTTCGTGCCGAACCAGGAGTGAGTAGACCGTCTTTCGACGACATCTTCGAACTCCTGTCGGACAAGCGGAGACGATACGCAATCCACTACCTTTCAACGACTGCGGATGGCGTAGCAACGCTGTCCGACCTCGTAGAACAGGTCGTCGAGTGGGAAACGGAAACGTCGCCCAACGACGTTCCGGACGATTACCGACGACGTATCGAAGCATCCCTTCATCACACACACCTCCCAAAACTCGCTGACGCGAACATCATCGATTACGATGCACGGAGCGAATCACTTCGGTACTGGGGGCAACCAGTGCTCGAAGAGTACGCGGAGCACGTCGCGGCCATGGAACTGCCGGACCAGTAACCACGTCTCGACCCCGCTCCGGTCGCCCTTCTCCCCTTAGACGATTCTTTCTCCACTCTCCCCCGTCTCCGCCCCTCGCTCGAAAATATTGTCGCGATAGAAAGGGAAAACGGTTTGAAATCCCTTCGCGCATTCTCATTCATGAAAGTCCGTATCGGTGAAGGGGCGACCGACGAGGAAGCCTCGGCGATCGCCAGTGCACTCGCCGAGCACGTCGGCAGCGAGGTGGAAGTGTTCGTCGGTGACGAAACGGAACCGACCGTCACCTGGGACGACCCCGGCGAACCGCTGGAGGACGACCTCGGACCGACCGAGCGCGAGGAACTGCTCTGGGAAGAGATCGAGGAGATCGAGTTGGGCGGTCCGGAGAAGTACAAGGAGCGCCTCTCCGAGAAGGGAAAGCTATTCGTTCGGGACCGACTCGACCTCTGGTTCGGTGAAGCGGGAATCAAGTTCGAGGACGGCCGGTTCGCCGAGTTCGACGCGGACGACCAACTGCCCGCCGACGGCCTGCTCACCGGCGCGGCCACGTTCGAGGACCGCGACCTGCACTTCATGGCGAACGACTTCACGGTCAAGGCCGGAAGCATGGCCGCCAAAGGAGTCGAGAAGTTCCTGCGCATGCAACAGCGGGCGCTTCAGAACGGGAAACCAGTCCTCTATCTGATGGACTCCTCGGGCGGGCGTATCGACCAGCAGTCCGGGTTCTTCGCCAACCGCGAAGGTATCGGGAAGTACTACTACAACCACTCGATGCTCTCGGGGCGTGTTCCACAGATCTGCGTGCTCTACGGGCCGTGTATCGCCGGTGCGGCGTACACCCCCGTCTTCGCCGATTTCACCATCATGGTCGAGAACATGTCCGCGATGGCCATCGCCTCGCCGCGGATGGTACAGATGGTCACCGGGGAGGACATCAGCATGCAGGACCTCGGCGGCGCGCACATGCACGCGGCGGAATCGGGAAGCGCGGACCTCGTCGCCCGCGACGAGGAACACGCCCGCGAACTCGTGGCGGACCTCATCACGTATCTCCCCGACAAGGCACACGAGAAACCGCCTCGAAGCGAACCGAAAGCGCCGAAACTGTCGCCGGACGGCATCGACGAGGTCATCCCGTCGAGTCCGAACCGGGCCTACGACATGACCGACCTCGTAGAGCGCGTGGTCGATTCGGATTCGTACTTCGAACTCAGGCCTGAGTTCGGCGGCGAAATCATCACGGCGTTCGCCAAAATCGACGGCCGTCCGGTCGGCATCGTCGCCAACCAACCGGCACAGCGCTCGGGTGCCATCTTCCCGGACGCGCCGAGAAGGCGGCCGAATTCATCTGGAAGTGTGACGCCTTCGAGATTCCGCTCCTCTACCTCTGTGACACGCCGGGATTCATGGCCGGGTCCGGAGTCGAGAAGGACGCGATCCTGGAGAAAGGCAAGAAGATGATTTACGCCACCTCCTCGTCCACCGTCCCCAAAATCTCAGTCGTCGTCCGGAAGGCGTACGGTGCGGGAATCTACGCCATGTCCGGCCCCGCGTACGACCCCCAGAGCGTCATCGCGCTCCCGTCCGGCGAGATCGGCATCATGGGTCCCGAAGCGGCGATCAACGCGGTGTACGCGAACAAGTTGAACGACATCGAGGACCCGGAGGAACGCGCCCAGCGCGAGCAGGAACTCCGCGAGGAGTACCGCGAGGACATCGACGTGCACCGCATGGCGAGCGACATGGTCATCGACGACATCGTCCCGCCGAGTACCCTCCGCGAGGAACTCGTCCAGCGCTACGACTTCTACGCCGGTCTCGAAAAGGACCTCCCGGACAAGAAGCACGGGACAATCCTGTAATCGGACGACGGGAACCGACATCTACTTTTCACGTCCGAACGGCGAAATGACCGTATGAATATTATTCGAATCAGACAGTAGCACCCACTTGAACACCGGGTGAGCCGATAAGGCACTTCATAATAAAGCACCGTTCAGGCGTATCCGAGATGACGTGGAACTACCGCGCCATCACCTATGAGTCATCAGCAGTTCTCTTACCGCTATCAACGCACTGGTTGGTTCGATTTCGGCGACGTGGAACGACTGCTCTGGGCCGTCGTCCTCCACGCGCTGGTCGGCGACCTGGTTACGACGTACGTCGGGTTACAGGTGGGACTCGCCGAATCGAATCCGGTCGCGCGCGGCGCGCTCGGCCGATTCGGATTCCTCTCGCTCGTCGGCCTGAAGACGTTCGCGTTGGCCGTCGGATTCGTCTGCCGGACGCTCGTTCCTCGACAGTACGTCACGCTCGTCCCCGCCGGACTCGCGTTCCCGTGGGTGTTCGCCGTCGTCGTCAACCTCTCCCTGTTCACCCGACTGTGAAACCTCCTCTGTCTACTCGGCGTTCGCCTTTTTGAGCGACAACGCCGTCCTGTCGAACTCGCAGACGAGCGTCTCGTCCTCACCATCGATCTTGAACACCTCGACGTGCATGGTGACGACTCCGCGCTCGCCGTCGCTCGTTTCGCGTTTGTCGGTCACGGTGGACTGTGCCCGAATCGTGTCGCCGTGGAACACCGGGTTGGGGTGCGAGACGTTGTCGTAGGAGAGGTTGGCGACGATGGTTCCGTCCGTCGTGTCCGGGATCGAGACGCCGACCGCGATGCTCATCGTATAGAGACCGTTGACGAGGCGCTCGCCGAACTGGGTGTCGGCCGCGAACTCGGCGTCCAGATGGAGCGGCTGTTGATTCATCGTCATATCACAGAATTTCTGATTGTCGGCTTCGCTGATAGTGCGCCGCCTCTCGTGTTCGATAGTCCGGCCCACCTCGAACTCCTCGTAGTACAGTCCGGTCATGGCAAAATTTGGGTCAGCGGTGGGAAAAATCCTGTCGGTCTCCGCCGGGTCCGTTGCAACCGTTCCAACCGTTGCACGGCCGATAGCGGGGTGTAACCGGTTCATAACAAAGTAGACAGTATTCGAGTATCTGGACAGTCAGGCGGAATTCAGGTCTGGAGGAATATGAAAGATTACAGTACACGACAGTCGGCGACGGACGACACGACGTTCATTTCGGATGGCGGCACCGATTCGGGTTCGAAGCCCCCTCGACCGTCCACCGACGGCGGTATCGACTCGGAACCGGATATCCGCCCCGGCCCCGTCGATCCCGGGAGCGAGGAGGAACCGACGACGCCGACGACTCCGATGACACCGTTGAGCGACAGCAGGCGCGTTCACGCGCGGTGGTTCGCCCAAGTCGGTGGGCCGGTCGAAACCGCACCCGTCGTCAGGGACGGGTCGATGTACGTCGGTACCGAGAACGGGTTCGTCTGTAGTATCGACCAGCAGGATGGCGTGAGCAACTGGCTGTTCCAAGCACCGAACGCGGTCGGGTCGCCGACGCCGGGTGGGGACCTCACCTACGTCGGTGACAGGAGCGGGAACCTGTTCGCACTCGACGGGACGAACGGAACGCGTGAATGGTGTTTCGAGTCGGATGCTGGCGTGGAGGAAGCGCCGATACTCGTCGGGAACACGCTGTACGTCGCTTCGCGCGATGGACAGGTGTCCATGCTCGACGCCGAAACGGGTGAGTTGAAATCGTCCTTCCGAACCCCCGCACGAGCGCTCACGTCCATGCAGATAGCGGGTAATACCCTCTACGCGACCGGACTCGACGGTGGGCTGTTCGCCCACGACGTGGACGACGGGGAGGAGTTCTTCCGCTTCGCGCCGTCACTCGCCATCGCGGGCGCTCCCACCGTCGTCGGTGACACGGCCTACGTCGGGACCGTGGACGGCGACCGAATCTACGCGCTCGACGCCGAAACGGGCAAAACCAAATGGCGGTATCAGACGGACGCCGGTGTCTGGTCGTCGCCGGTCGCCGTCGGCGGTATCGTTTACACCAGTTCCGCGGACGGGAATATCTTGGCGCTCGACGCGCGGGAGGGGACCGTCAGGTGGTGTGTCGAAACCGACGCCCGCGTGTGGGGGTCGCCCGTCGTCACGAACGAACTGGTTTACGCCTGCAACGACGACGGCTTGCTGGTCGCGCTCGACCGCGCCGACGGCCGCACCAGGTGGCATTTCCGAGCACAGGACTCGCTGGTCGGATCGCCAGCGGTCAGCAGCGAATCCGTCTACGTCGGTGACGTGGCCGGGATGGTCTACGCCCTGCCGCAGTAAGTCGCTGTCACCGGACTTTCTCCCGATTTTCCCCAGCAACGGCAACCGTCTTCCTCAGTATCGTGCCGTGGTATCTCATGCCGACGCAACGACGGATGACAAGGCATTTCTCGTATTACTACCGACTAAACTGGCAAGCCTGTCGGAGGCGTCCAACTATGGCATCTACTGGGAAGCAGACTACGGACGAACCGGAAACGGCGGTTGAAACGGCACGACGACAACTGGAGCGCGCGGCGGCGCACCTCGACGTGGACCGCGGCACGATCGAGCGCTTGAAGCACCCCGACCAAGTACACCGGGTTTCGGTGCCGCTGAAGCGGGACAACGGTGACACGGATATCTTCACCGGCTACCGCGCCCAACACGACAGCGTGCGCGGACCGTTCAAGGGCGGAATGCGCTACCACCCCGGCGTCACCGAAGACGAGTGCGTCGGCCTCTCGATGTGGATGACGTGGAAATGCGCCGTCATGGACCTCCCGTTCGGGGGCGCGAAGGGTGGCATCATCGTCAACCCGAAGGAACTCAGCAACGAGGAAAAAGAACGGCTCACCCGCCGCTTCGCCGAGGAACTGCGCGACTTCATCGGCCCGATGCGCGACATTCCCGCGCCGGACATGGGAACCGACGCGCAGGCGATGGCGTGGTTCATGGACGCCTACTCCATGCAGGAAGGCGAAACGCAACCCGGCGTCGTCACCGGTAAACCGCCTGTCATTGGCGGGTCCTACGGCCGCGAGGAGTCGCCCGGTCGCTCGGTCGCCATCATCGCCCGCGAAGCGTGTGAGTATTACGACTACGACCTCGAAGACACGTCGATCGCCATCCAAGGGTTCGGGAGCGTCGGCGCGAACGCCGCCCTCTCGCTCCACGAGTGGGGTGCGAACGTCGTCGCCGTCTCCGACGTGAACGGTGCGATCTACGACGAGAACGGACTCGACATCGACGCGATTCCGACCCACGAGGAGGAACCCGAGGCGGTCACGACGTTCGACGGCCACGAGGCGATTCCCAACGAGAAACTCCTCGAACTCGACGTCGACGTGCTCATCCCGGCCGCAATCGGGAACGTCCTCACCGAGTCGAACGCCCACGACGTCGAGGCGGACATCATCGTCGAGGGTGCGAACGGTCCGACGACGACCACCGCGGACGAGATATTCGAGAAGCGCGGTATCCACGTCATTCCGGACATCCTCGCCAACGCGGGCGGGGTGACGGTCTCGTACTTCGAGTGGCTACAGGACATCAACCGCCGCCAGTGGTCGCTCGAACGCGTGAACGAGGAACTCGAATCCGAGATGCTCACCGCGTGGGACGACGTCCGATCCGAAGTCGAAGAGCGCGGCGTGACGTGGCGTGACGCCGCGTACATCGTCGGCCTCTCGCGTATCGCCGAGGCTCACACGGCGCGCGGACTCTGGCCATAAAACGGCAAGCGTCCTTCGGGACGTTTACCAGCGAAATTTTTCTGTCGTCGTCCGGGGGCAGAACCATCACCGGTCGGACATCCCGGCACCGAGCGCTACGCCGATAGCGATTCCGACCCCCATTCCGAGTGCGATATTATCCAGTGCGACACCGATACCGGCACCGAGAGCGACGCCAATGCCGATACCGAGCCCCATGTTGGTGTTCGAATCGCCTTCTTCGTCCGCGTCCGACTCTTCCCTTCCCGACCCTTCCGTTCGTTCCATGCCGACGTACCGAAGGGTGACGGGATAAACCTATCTGGGGAATTTCCGATTCGATACGCTCTTCGAACGCCGAGATCGGGACGCCGAGGGTGCACGAACGAACCCGTTCGGTGGGTTGAAATCGACGCCACGCGTCGTTCCCGTATGCCACGACGAAGCGTCATGTTCACGCCGGGCGACCGCCCGGAGATGATGCGAAAAGCACCCGGAGCAGGGGCCGACGTGATCGTGTTCGACTTGGAGGACGCGGTCTCCCCCGATCGAAAGGACGAAGCCCGCGAGGCCGTCCGTGACGTGCTCACGGACCCGGCGTTCGACCCGGACTGTGAGGTGTGTGTTCGCGTCAACCCGACGGGGATCGCGGCGGACGACGACCTCCGTGGAATCGCCGACGGTGCCGACGCCATCGATTCGGTCATGCTGCCGAAAACGGAATCGGGCGACGATACCGAGACGCTGGTTCGACTGCTCCACGAACACGACTGTCGGGTCCCGATCCTCGCGCTGGTCGAGACGGCGAGCGGGGTTCTCAACGCCGCGGAGATCGCGGCGGTGGACGAAACGGCCGCACTCGTGTTCGGGGCGGAGGACCTGTCGGCGGACATCGGCGCGACTCGAACCAACGAGGGGACCGAGGTGCTCTACGCCCGGGAACACGTCGTCATCGCGGCGAGCGCCAACGGCGTCGACGCCATCGATACCGTCTACACCGATTTCGGAGATACGGAGGGGTTGAGCGAGGAGACGGAGTTCGCCATCCGACTCGGCTACGACGGAAAGATGGCGATCCATCCGGCACAGGTCGCGCCCATCAACGAGGCGTTCACGCCCGACCCGGAGCGGGTGGAGTGGGCCGAAGCCGTCCTGACGGCGAAAGCGGACGCCGACGAGGACGGACGCGGCGTTTTCAGAGTCGACGGTGAAATGATAGATGCGCCGCTCATCGCCCAAGCGGAGCGTATCGTGGAGTACGCGGACGCTGACAACTGACCCTCTTCCTTATACCTCATTTAGGTATAATAGTTCATGGTTATTTCGTCACGTTTAACAGTGGGTGGGTGGGACTGACATACGATGTCCGAACAAGCTAATCCGTTCGAGAGCTTGCAGGAACAGATAGACGACGCGTCCGAATATCTCGACGCGTCCCCTGACGTTTTCGAGCGGCTCAAGCACCCCCAGCGGATTCTCGAGACGAATCTCTCTGTCGAGATGGACGACGGGTCCATCGAAGTGTTCAAAGCCTTCCGTTCGCAGTTCAACGGCGACCGCGGCCCGTACAAAGGTGGCATCCGCTACCACCCCAACGTCTCCCGCGACGAAGTGAAAGCCCTCTCCGGGTGGATGGTCTACAAGACCGCCGTGGTTGATATCCCCTACGGCGGCGGGAAAGGCGGTATCGTCATCGACCCCGACGAGTACAGCGAGGCCGAACTGGAGCGTATCACGCGTTCGTTCGCCAAGGAACTCCGCCCGTTCATCGGCGTCGACCAGGACATTCCCGCGCCGGACGTGAACACCGGCCAGCGCGAGATGAACTGGATCAAGGACACCTACGAGAAACTCGAAAACACGACCGAACCGGGCGTCATCACGGGTAAAGCGCTCGAAAGCGGCGGCAGCGAAGGCCGCGTCGAGGCGACGGGTCGCTCGACCATGCTCACCGCTCGTGAGGCGTTCGACTACCTCGGCAAGGAGATGGACGGCGCAACCGTCGCCGTGCAGGGCTACGGGAACGCCGGATGGATTGCCGCGAAACTCATCGAAAACCTCGGCGCGAAGATAGTCGCCGTCTCGGACTCCAGCGGCGGTATCTACAACCCCGACGGACTCCACGCCCGCGACGTCAAGGACCACAAGAACGAGACCGGTAGCGTCGTCGAGTACGCCGGTGCCGAAGAGGAAATCAGCAACGAGGAACTCCTCACGCTCGACGTGGACCTGCTCGTTCCCGCGGCGCTCGAAAACGCCATCGACGGTGACCTCGCGAAGGACGTTCAGGCGGACGTCATCGTGGAAGCCGCGAACGGCCCGCTCACGCCGGACGCCGACGACGTGCTCACGGAGCGCGACGTCCACGTCTTCCCCGACATCCTCGCCAACGCGGGCGGGGTGACGGTCTCGTACTTCGAATGGGTCCAGAACCGCCAGCGCTTCTACTGGTCGGAAGAGCGCGTCAACGAGGAACTCGAAGACGTCATCGTCTCCGCGTTCGGCGACCTGACGGACGCCTACGAGGCGAACGACCTGCCGAACTTCCGGACCGCGGCCTACGTCGTCGCCCTCCAGCGCGTCATCGACTCCTACACCGAGAGCGGCAACTGGCCATAACAGCCGAATAACGCCTCTCCCACGGCGGGTTTCGACTGACAGAAGTTCGATTCGAACACCTTTTTCGGCCCGGCAGTTGCGTGCGAACGGAGAGCATCCTCCCACCGAAGCGTACTTTCCACCGGGATAGAGATATCATCTAATGACGACTGCCGTTTACTTCGACCTCGACAACACCCTCCTCGAATACACCGCTTCGTTCGGGGAGATAACTGCGGGGTCGTTGCCCGTCGAACCGACCGAGGAGATGCTGGTACGGTACTCGGATGCGGTGTTGGGGGCCATTACGGAACTGCAATCGAACCCGTACGAACGCGCCTTCGCCGCGGTCTGTGAGGAACACGGTCTCGATTCGGACCCGAGTACGTTGGCGACACGGCACATCGAAAACGAGGCCGAAGCCACGCGCATCCAACCGGCCGTACGGCGGTTGGTCGAAACCGTTTCCGCTCGACACCCGACCGGAATCCTCACGAACGGGGACGGGCGGGCACAACGGCGAAAGATCGAAGCGCACGGACTCGAAACGCTCGTCGACACCGTCATCGTCTCGAACGAGTTCGGTGCCCGGAAACCCGACCCGGAAATCTTCGAGGAAGCGAAACGGCGACTCGACGCGGACGAGTACATCTATATCGGCGACACCTTCGAAGAGGACATCGTCCCCGCCCGCGAGCAGGGATTCGGAACGGTGTACGTCGGCGACGAATCACGACCGGCGGCCCCGGTCTCGGCCGCCGATATGACGGAACTCGCGGACGTACTCCTCCCGTTGATCGAAACGAAGGGGAAATAAGAGAACCATCAGAAGCGAACGGAGAAGGACCGTCGAAAGCGGACGGGAACGAGGAGTCTGAAAGGGAGACGAAAGGGCGTCATCTGCCACTGAGCACACGACAAATTAAAGGTTTAGAAGCGTCTAATCCCCGGTAGTGATGCTGAGCGACGTGATGGAGGACTACTTGAAGGCCATCTATACGCTCCAGACGGAGGACGGGGGTCCGGTAGCGACCTCCGAAATCGCGGACTATCTGGGAGTAACACCGCCGACGGTCACCAGTATGGTCGAAAAGTTGACCGACCGCGGACTGCTCGATCGAGAGAAGTACAAGGGGGTGGAACTCACCGCCGAGGGCGAGACGGTTGCGCTCGAAGTGCTCCGTCACCACCGACTGCTGGAAGCCTACCTGACGGAACATCTGGACTACTCGTGGAGCGAAGTCCACGCCGAAGCCGACCGCCTCGAACACCACATCAGCGAGGAGTTCGAACAGCGCGTCGCCGAGCGCTCGGGAATCCGACCATCGACCCCCACGGGGACCCGATTCCCGACGCGAACCTCTCGCCCATCGAGGAGGACGACACGACGCGGCTGAGCGAACACGAGGCCGGTCAACACGTCGTCGTGGCGCGCGTCAGCGACCGCGAGACGAGGAGTTGCGCTACCTCGCCGAAGCGGGTATTTCGCCGGGAACGGAACTCGAAATCGTCGACGTCGCCCCGTTCGGCATGGTAACCGTGTCCGTCGTCGGTGGCGAACAGAGCCTTCCGGAAAGCGTCGCTCGGTCGATTCGCGTCCGGGCAGTCGTCGAAGAAATCGCCTGAGATGGTCGGAGAACCGACGCCGTTAGCGGCGGGTCTCCAAGGGATCATCCACCGCTACGACGGCTACGGCCCGCTCCTCGCCGCCTTTCTCGCCAACCTGCTCGCCACCTTCGGGGACAAAGGACAACTCGTCGTCGTCACCCTCGCGTCACGCTACGACGCGAAGAAGGTATTTCTCGGCGCGATGGCGGCGTTTTCGTTGTGGAGCACCGTCGAAATCGCGTTCGGTCACATCGTCGAATCCACCCTCCCCGGGAACGCGATCACGGTACTGACCGGCGGTTTGTTCGTCATCTTCGGGCTCTGGACGTTGACGAACGCGGTGCCGAAGTTCGCCGAGGACTCCTCGTCAGACCCGCCGCTCGTAACCGGCGGCGGAATGGACGTGGGTACGACCGGGAGGCTGATTCCGGACGGGTTACTGAATCGGATGGGTGCCTACGGCGGCGTGCTTTCGACGTTCGTCTTCATCATGTTCGCCGAGTTCGGCGACAAGACCCAACTGCTGACGATCAACCTCTCGACGACGTTCCCGCACTCGCCGCTTTCGATATTCGTCGGCGTCATCGCGGCGCTCGGTCTCAGGACGGGACTCGACGCCTTCATCGGCGAGCGCTTCGAGCGCGTCCTCCCGACGAAGTGGCTCGAACTCGTCGCGTCGCTCGTCTTCCTCGCCTTCGGCGCGCTCGTCTTCGCCGAATGGCTCGGGTTCCCGTGACCTCCCCGCGCCACTCACCTCTTTCCCCTAACCGCGGTCTTTTACTCACCCCAACCCAAACTGGGTGACAGATGCTTGCCGCACTCGTCTCGGCGTTCGCGGGGGTCGTTCTCGGACTCTCGCTCGCCGCACCACCGGGTCCGATGAACGCGGTCATCGCCGAGGAGAGCGTTCTCCGCGGGTGGCGGTCGGGCTTTTTCGCCGGACTCGGTGCGATGACCGCCGACGCGTGCTTTTTCGTCCTCGCACTCGCGGGCGTCGTCACGGTCGTTCGGGAAGCCCCGCTCGTCCGCGGACTCATGGTCGGTGTCGGCGGGGTATTGATGCTGTATTTCGCCTACGGCGCGGCGAAGGACGCCACCTCCACGTTCACCACGGACTCAGTGGACGAGGACGCGAGGGGGTTCCGGAAGGCGTTCGCGCTCGCCATCACGAACCCGTTTCAGATCATCTGGTGGCTCACGGCCGGCGTCGGTCTGCTCGACCCCGGTCAGTTCGACGTGCTCTCGGGACTCCCCGGACAACTCACGGTTTCGACCGGCGGGCCGATAATCATCGTCGGTTTCTTTTTGGGCATCGCGTGCTGGATCACCGGTTTTCCGGCGGCGCTGTCCGCGGCAGAAAAGCGGATCGACTCGCTCGCACCGGCCGTCGCCTACATCAGTGCGGGAATTCTCGCGCTGGCGGGGGTTTCGTTCCTCTACGACGCCGTGACGACGCTCGCATAAAATAGTCGGATTCGAATACGATCTTCCGTCCAGTCAGCGTCCGGTGCCGCGGGGCGACCCCGACGGTTCGGCGTCCATCTCTGGGACTTCGTCTTCGAGCCATTCGCGGAACCACTTCACGCGCTTGAGTCTGCGGTGAGCGATGTCCTGTGCCGTCTCGCTCTGCACGCGGGAAGACGCGTCCTTGCCGCGTTCGAGGACTCGGTCGACCATCTCGGCGGCGGCCATGTGCGTCCGCGCCTCGTATCCCATGCGCAACAACATCAGTGCGGTCCCGTTCGCGCCGACCTTGTCGAGCATGTCGGCTTCGATGAGGGACTGGGCCTCCTTCGAGAGGCGCGAGAGGTCGCCCTGATAGGAGTGGTCTTCGACGGCTTTGCACACCTGATCGACGAACGATTCGGGGAACTCGCCGTGCGATTCGAGATACTCGCGGGCGACCCGCGCACCTTCCTCGGCGTGGACTTCCTGATCCGCGTCGAGTTTGGCGATGTCGTGAAACAGCGAGGCGACGCGGGCGACGTCCACGTCTGCCCCTTCGCGTTCCGCAATCGTTTCCGCGAGGTTCACGACGTTGAGAATGTGGTTGAATCGGTAATCCGCGGAGTGCCACGGGTACCACCGCATGCGTCCCCCTCCCTCCTCGTTTTGTACGCTCGCATCGAGATACTCGTACACGAACGTCTTCATCTCCTCGAATTCGGGATCGGAGACGGGTGAACCCTTAATTTCGACACCCACAAAAATCCCTCCATCGTTCAGTATTCGTACTCATTACTGATACAAACGCACGATTCGCTCTTTAGCGTTACGACGAGGTCATTAAGTCCCGGGTGTTCTTCTCCCCGTGTATGACCGATGCGTTGTACCTCGAAGCGACCGAGGAACGGGAATTCGAAGCCACAGTCGAGCGCGTCGTCGACGACCGCGTCGTGCTCGACCGAACGCTGTTCTACCCGGAAGGCGGTGGCCAACCCTTCGATACGGGGGTTCTCGTAGCCGACGGCGAGACGTGGAACGTCACCGACGTACAGAAGAAGGACACCGTCTACCACACCGTCGATGGAACCCCGCCCGAAGCGGGGACGACCGTCACCGGACGAATCGACTGGGACCGACGCTACGCCCACATGCAGTATCACACCGCCCAGCACCTCCTCTCGGCGGTGTTGTTGGACGAGTACGACGCGAGCACGACCGGAAACCAGTTGTACACCGACCGCGCCCGAATCGACTGTGCCTACGAACGGTTCACCGACGAGGAGTTCGCCCACATCGAGTCGGTCATGAACGACCGCATCGAGGACGGACTGGAAGTCTTGTGGTACGAACTGGACCGCGAGGAAGCCGAGTCCTCCCTCGACCCGGAGCGAACGCGGATCCACCTGCTTCCCGAAAGCATCCGCGAAATCCGTATCGTGGAGATCGAAGCGTTCGACAAAACCGCCTGTGCGGGGACACACGTCCGACGGACCGACGAACTCGGGGAGTTCCGGATTACCGGCCGGGAGACCAAAGGAAGCGACGAAGAGCGATTGAAGTTCGTGCTGGATTAGTGGGACGCCAATAGCCGTTCGTCCACGAGCGGCAACGAGTCGAGTCGCGCCGCCGTGATCTCGGCGAGGGCATCGCTTCGGGCGGAATCCTTCTTCGCGTGCATGTAGGCTTCACTCGTGCCCTCCGGACCTGCCGTGGGAACGAACCGAACGGTCGTCCCGTGTCGGTCGATGTCGAACAGAAGGTACGCCTGTGGGAACGAACACAGCGACGGGGCGAGGAGTTCGCGTACGCCCATCGTCTCTGCGGTCGCCGGGACGTGCAAGTGACCGGAGACGTGGAGCGGAACGTCGTGTCGGGAGAGGAGTTCTGCCAGGTCGCTCGCGTTTTGCATCGGGAACGACGACCGCCACGAATGAGCGTCGGTCTCCTTTGCGAGACCCGGGAGGTTGTGATGGGAGACGACGATTGGGGCGTCCGTCTTCGGGAGCGTTTCGTCCAGCCACGCGAGTTGGTCGGCGGAGATACAGCCGTCGTGGCAGTCCGACAACGTCCCGGTCGGCGTCGATGCGCTGTTCAATCCGATGACGTCCACGCCGCCAACCTGCCGATGGAACGGGAGTTCGTCGGGTGTGAAGTTCGATTCGAACGAGGAGAGCGCCGGTGTCTCGTGGGCGTCGAACGACTTCGGAACATCGTGATTGCCGGGGACGGCCACGAACGGAACGTCGAGGCCAGCGAGGATCGATCGGACGGTTTCGAAATCCGCGACGGACCCGTCCTCCGTGAGGTCGCCCGCGAACACGACCGAATCCACCTCACGGCTGTTTACGTCCTCGATAACGGTTCGGAGGCGGTCGCGTGTTCGGTGGAAGACCTTCCACGTACCCTGCTTTTCGGTAGAGACGTGCATGTCGGAGACGAGCGCAATCCTCGTTCGCGTCTGACTTCGAGGATGCGAGAATCGAGCGAACAGCGGACCGGAGTCGGTAGTCGCCTCGGATGATTCGATGACCGCGTCAGTCGGGCTGGATTTCCCGTTGATTTCCAGCGCCATCCCCTCTTCGAGCATCACACGTGTAGACTGCCGCGAGAAGTATAAATCTAGCGTATAGAATATATATCTAACACCATATTCTATATAGATTCGGCCGAATAGTCTATTAGGGTTCAGGTCACGTTCGGCACACATGTCTGACTGACTTTCATTACGTCACACGTCGAAACGGAAGGTGAGGATGAGCACGAGAAGCCTCCAAGGAATCGGAACAACGAGGACGACGACGACAACGGAGTCGTCGTCTTCCTATCTCAACAAGATTCTACTGTTGATGGGGTTGTTTTTCTTCATCAACGGGATCTATGTAGCGTTTTTCTCGGATAACATATTCACGGCGTTCGGCTACTACTTCGTGGTGATCGCTGCCGTCTGTGCGATACTGTCACGGGCAATCTCGCCGGAAGAACCACTCATTTCCAAGGAAACGCAACGCAAAGTTCGACAGCTAGCTGGCGGTTCGACGTCGACCCAGACACCCCGTTCCGGACACCAACGGTCGGGACGACAAAACGAGTTCGACGTTCGTCGGTATCTTCGTAAGGTCGTGAAAGCAGTAGAGCGAATCGACGTGGGCGGATCGACGTCGCGTGGCAACGGCCGCGACCGTCTCTAAACCTCTATTTTCCATATTATCGCACAAATTCGGATCACTCGCTATCGAAATCACGTTCCCCCATACTGGCCGTTTTCAGCAACGAGACCGCTCGTAGAGAGTCAACGTTCCGTCTTCGACAAAATCGTCCCCATCGTACACACTTAGTTTAACGTACCCCTTCGTGAGCAGTTTGTCCAACGGTGGTGTCTCGCTCGGATCGAAACGAAGTGACAGACACAACGAACCGTCCTCCTCGAACTGTGCTTTTTTTACTGTCATCCCATATCGCCCATGTTGTCTATATTCCATAATGTATCTCGATTGGTGGTAGATATTACGGAAGTAACGCGAGGGTATATGTCTTGTTTCTATTTGTCATCGAACCTATTCACTTGTCTGTAGAAAGGACATATCCAAATACAACTGAACGAAGGCTGTAACGGACTGTTTCGGCGATATCGATCCGTGTTACTTTCGACGCTCTGGTGTGTGCTACCGATAGTCTGACGTCTTCGAATCGTCTTATAGTGGAATATTTGTCAGTATCGGGTAGGGAGATTCGACTCGCTTGTGGACGAACCGACGAGCGTGCGCGACCGGTTCAGAGTCGAGTAACGTCCCCCTACTGACGAATGATCACGTTACTCTCCCCCTGACTGGTTTCGAAACGAGGAAATGGCAGATTAATTACTGACAACAGGATATTTATGGAGCATCGCGTATATATGAACATACCACATATGAATCGGAATCGTTCAATCGCAATCGTCCTCGTCATCTCCGTGCTCCTCGCTGGTTGTGCTGGTCTCGGTGGTTCGGATACGACGAGTTCGAGTACGGCGACGACGACCGCGACCACGACGAGCGCCCCCACATCGACGAGTTCGAGCGCATCGACGACTACGGCGACGACTACGACCACCACGACCACCACGACGACGGAGGAAACCACGACGACTGAAGAGGCTTGGGAGCCGCCAAAAGCACCGAACACGCCGTTCCAACATAAGGAGGACCCCACCCGCTTGAAGAGCGTCAAACTCGTGGACAAGGTGAAAGCCAAGAGCGGTAACGGCTACTCCAACTTCAACGTCGAAGTCGTCGCCAACACGTCCATGAAGAACGTGGACCCGGAACCGCTCGTCGACGGTGACCCGTACTTCCTCGTCCAGATCAACGGCAAGAACGTCGGTCGGACGGGCGTCCGGTTCCAACACGACGAAGGGACTTACCCCGTCGAAATCGACGAGGGCGCGTTCGAGCAGTTCGACGACGGCACGCTCCACGTGACGGTGTACCTGCTCGACAAGGACCACGAGCACGACGACGTGTACGCCAAGTGGACCGGCACCATCCAGTATAGCTCGAAGTAAGCGGTTCGATTCTTTTTTATAGTTTTTTAGCTCGTGATGAGTAGCACTCCGCTATCGCTACTCCGGATGCATCGGTGGCAGAATTCGTTCCGACTACCGACAAAGCACTTACCACGACTGTTCCAAAATCCGGACATGATCGAAGTCGGAAAAACGCTCTTCGGACTCGTACTCCTCGTCGGAGGTGTGTTTGCGTACCGGTACGCCTATGAGCTGTCACGGTTGGGTGAACGTCTCGATTCCATCGGGAGCACGACGCCGTGGGACGAAGTCGAACCGACAAACTGGCGGGTCCTCCTCAGTCAGATCACGAGCGTCATCGTGGCGGGCGTCGGCGCACTGATGGTGCTCGGAGGAATTTTTTGATTCCCCGAATTATCGAGAATTGGCCGGAACACGTGCCACGGCGAGCATTTCTCGGGAAACGTCTACGACCGTTCGGTCCTCACGAAGTTCCCGGAGGAGTTCTCGCACCGTCCCCCGAGCCTCTTTTTCGTGAGTTTCGAAATCGACGTCGAGCATCGTGCAGAGACCGTTGAACCCTGCGGTCCGCTCTACGCGCAAGTTGGCTCGCTCGAACTCCGCTTCCAGTTCAGCGAGGCGGTAGTAGTGGCACTCGGTCCAATCCGGTTCGTCGTACGTCTGCATGGCGAGTTCACGGGTGTAGTCACCCGAGCGTGCCTCGGGAAGCAGTAACGGATACGTCGTCTCCAAATTCCCTTCGCGAAGGATGATTTCGAGGTTCGCCAACCGCCCGAAGACGGAGACGACGATAGGTGAACCGGGAGTCGCGACCCGACGGAGTTCGTCGAGCGCCGCTGCCCTCCCGTCGGCATCGAGAACATGTGAGAGCGCACCACCGAGACAACACACGCCGTCGAAGGTGTCATCGTCGAACGGAAGTCCACGGAGGTCACCTTGAACGGTACGAACCCGATCAGCAACGTCGTGCTCGGCGATTTTCTCACGCCCGGTACGAAGCTGTGTTCGACTCACGTCGAGGAGAACGGGGCAGTTTCCACGCTCGGCGAGTCGGATCGAATACCGACCGGGGCCGCCACCCGCATCGAGAACCGATCCGTCCTCCGGAAAGAACTCATCGAGATACTCGAACGTTCCTTCGAACGCTACCTCCGAGAGGAACGAACCCCGGCGTCGGCCCCACTCCCAGTCGGCTTCTTCGTTGTAGAACCGACGGGGGTTCATCGAGTCGAACATACTCGTTCTGTGAATTCTTCAGTTATAATCTCTTCCGTAGGAATTGAAATTTCGTTCAGATAGTCTTCTGGATTTACTCCGCGACAGAAGTCACTGTGTCATGGGATAGATTGCTGTAGAATTTCTAATAGTCCCGGGCGGATTCGAACCGCCGTCAATGGCTCCAAAGGCCATTATGATTGGCCACTACACCACGGGACTGCACTCACTTCGATCTCTCACCTTCTGCTACGAAGGCTACGTCGTCACGTAATTCGGGTGGCTACTTGAACGTAACGCATGCGCTTCGTCGTGAAATTCGATAGCCCGCGCTCAGTCCGCGAATCCGTCTTCGACCAGATGTTCACACATGTCCTCGTCGGCGTAGAAGCAGTCCGGACACTGGGGTTCGCGGTCGATGATGGTGTCCAATCGGTTCGCGACGGTTTCGTCGATGACGCTTTCCAGTTGTTTCGCCTCCATCTGGAAGTCATCGACTTCGAGGACGTTGGCGAGGAAGCGTTCCAGAATGCAGTAGGTCTGAAGCGCGTCGCTGGCACGGGCTTCGCCCTCTTCGGTAAGCGTAACCCCGCGATACTTTTCGTGTTCGACCAACTCCCGTTCCTGGAGTTTGCCGACCATTTCGTTGACGCTCGCGGGACTCACGCCGAGTCGGTCCGCGAGTGCGCCGGTCGCCGCCGGGCCGTCTTCGATACGCTGGACGAGATAGATCGCTTTGAGGTACTGATCTGCTGTGTTCATTCTGCGTCCTCCATCAATTCCGCGACTTCTTCGGCACCCGCCGCTTCCTCCGCTCGAATCCCCGAGAGCGTTTCGAGCAGTCGCTCCCGCTCGACGCCGAACGTCGTCTCGCTCTCCTCGATGGCGACGATGAGGTCGTCGTAGAACTTGTACGCCGTCTCCTCGCCGTGCAGTTGGTCGTAGAGCACGCCGTCGAAATCGTCTGGGGCGGTCTGTGCGTACTGCTCGCCCACCAACAGTTCGATCTCCTCGAACGGAATCGTCTCGGCATCGAGTTCGTCGATCAACGATTCGAGTCGACCCCTGTGTTCCGCCGATTCCTCGCGTGCCTCCGCGAGCATCTCGCGTATGTCCTTGTGAAGCTCGTCCTGTTCCTCCGAAGGGAGGGTCTCGAAATGACGCGCAGCCCGTGCCTCGACGACTTCTTCTAGAACGACGCCGATTTGGAGCAAGCGCGCGAGTTGGCGGTCCGACGAGACGCGCTGACTCACACTCATATCCGTGAAAAAGTGGTGGGGAAACTTAACACTCCCTGATGTCGGTCGGGAAAACGAAGGAAAAGAAAACGACGGAATTCAGTAGTCGAGTCGTTCGACGATCTTCGCGTCGAGGTCCTCGCGGAGTTCCTCGACTTCGACTTCGTCGAGAACGGGGACGAAGAACCCTTCCACGAGCATGTTCTTGGCCAGTTCGTCCGGCACGCCGCGCGATCCCATGTAGAACAGGTCCTCCTCGTCGACCTGTCCGACCGTCGCGGAGTGGCTGGCTTCGGTGTCGTGGTTGTTGATGATGAGTTTCGGCGAGGCGTCGGCTTCGCTCTGGTCCGAGAGCATCAGCGTGTTCTCACGCTGGTAGGAACTCGTGTCCCACGCGTCCTTGCCGACGTCCTGCACGCCCTCGTAGACGGAGCGTGCTTCGTCGTCGAGCACGCCGCGAGTGACGAGGTCGGCCGTCGTGTGTTCGTTCTTGTGCCAGACGCGAGCAGCGACGTCGAAGTGCTGGTCGTCGTGGCCGAAGAACGCGCCGACGGTCTTCGTCTCCGAACCCTCGCCGTCGAGCAGCGTCTCGACGGAGGACTTGGTGAGTCGCGAACCGACGTTTCCTTCGACCCAATTGACGGTGGCGTGGTCGGCGGCGGTGCCGCGCTTCAGCGTGTAGGTGTACGTCTCCTCGTCGACGTCCTGTAGGGAACCGTACTGGACGTGGCTGTTCTCGCCAGCCGAGATTTCGACCAAGCCGCTGTAGTAGCGTTCGCCCTCCAACTCCTCGCTCTCCTGGCGTTCCAGGATGGTCACCGAGCTCGATTTCTCGGTGACGACGAGCGTGTAGTTGAACAGCGACTGACTCTGCATCGTCGTCCGAATCGTCACGTCCTCCGCGTCGACGCTTTCGGGGACGTAGACGAGCGTACCGGACGTGAACAGCGCCGTCGAAAGCGCCGTCAGGTAGTTGTCTTTCGGGTCGATGACGGAGCCGAAGTACTCCTCGACGATGTCTTCGTGCTCGTCCAGCGCGTCGGACAGCGAGAGGACGGAGACGCCTTCGGGTTCGACGCGTTCTTTTTCCTCTGCGGCCGACAGCGGGTCGACGAACTCGTCGTAGTCGAGCGCATCGAGGTTCGTCCAGTCGCGTCCCGGCGTTCGGATGACGTCGGGCATGTCGATGTCGTCCAGCGCTTCGAGAGCGTCGAGACGAGTTTCGAGCAGCCACTCGGGCTCGCCGAGGTCGCTCGAAATCTCGCGGACGGTCTCCTCCGAGAGGGTGCTGTGAACCTGCGTGCTCATCCGAGGCTGCCCTCCATTTCGAGTTCGATGAGGCGGTTGAGTTCGACCGCGTACTCGATGGGGAGTTCTTCCGTGATGGGTTCGATGAACCCGCTCACGATCATCTGTTTTGCGTCGTCGTCGTCGAGACCGCGGCTCTGGAGGTAGAAAACGTCCTCGTCACCGATTTTCCCGACGGTCGCCTCGTGGGCGACGTTGACGCGGTTTTCGTTGATCTCCATGTACGGCATGGTGTCCGACGTGGACTCGTTGTCGAACATCAGCGCGTCACACTCGACGGACGTTGACGAGTCCACCGCACCTTCGCTGATGTGAACGAGGCCGCGGTAGTTCGTGCGGCCGCCGTCCTTGCTGATGGACTTCGACTCGATGGTCGAGTTGGTGTTCGGCGCGTTGTGGTACACCTTCGCGCCGGTGTCGATGTTCTGTCCCTCGCCCGCGAAGGCGATGGAAATCTGGTTCGCGGACGCGCCGCGACCCTTGAGGATCGAACACGGGTAGAGCATGGTGGATTTCGACCCCATGCTTCCGGAGACCCACTCCATGCGGCCACCGGCTTCGACGATGGCGCGCTTGGTGTTGAGGTTGTACGTGTTCTTCGACCAGTTCTGCACGGTCGAGTACTGGACGTGAGCGTCCTCGCCGACGAAGACCTCGACGCCGCCGGAGTGGAGGTTGAACGCGGAGTATTTCGGTGCCGAACAGCCCTCGATGTAGTGGACTTCGCTGCCCTCTTCCGCGATGATGAGCGTGTGTTCGAACTGGCCCATTCCTTCGGAGTTCATGCGGAAGTACGCCTGCACCGGCATCTGGACGGTCACGTCCTCGGGGACGTAGACGAACGACCCTCCGGACCAGACCGCGCCGTGGAGCGCCGCGAACTTGTTGTCGCTCGGCGGCACGCACTTCGTCATGAAGTACTCTCGGACGAGGTCTTCGTGCTCCTGGACCGCCTGGTCCATGTTGCAGAAGATGACGCCCTTCTCCTCCCACTGTTCCTGCATGTTCTGGTAGACGACCTCGGACTCGTACTGGGCACCGACGCCGGAGAGCGCGTTGCGCTCCGCCTCCGGGATACCGAGTTTGTCGAAGGTGTCCTTGATGTCGTCCGGGAGATCGTCCCAGTCGTCTGCGCCGCCGCGTTTGTCGACGTCGGGGCGGATGTAGGGGACGATCTCCTCGACATCGAGTCCCGAGAGGTCGGGCTGGCCGGGCCAGTCCGTCGGCATGGGCATGTTCTGGTAATGTTCCAGTGCGCGGAGACGCCGCTGGAGCATCCATTCGGGTTCGTCCTTGTCCTCGCTGATGAGGCGGACGACCTCCTCGGTAAGCCCCTTGTCGGACTTGACCGCGGCTCGCTGTTCCTTCTTGAACTCGAACCGTTCTTCCGTATCTGTCTCTTTCAAGTGGTCCTGATCTGAACTCATGATATCACCTTATGCGGTCTCGTAGACCTGGTCGCGGACCCAGTCGTACCCCTTGTCTTCGAGTTCTTCGGCGAGTTCCGGGCCGCCTTCCTTGACGATTTCGCCGTCGAGCATGATGTGGACCGTGTCGGGTTCCACGTAGTCGAGGATACGCTGGTAGTGGGTAATCTGGAGGATGCCAGTTCCCTGCTCGTCGCGGAGTGCGTTGATTCCTTTCGATACGTCCTGCAGACGGTCGATGTCCAGCCCCGAGTCGATCTCGTCCAGCACCGCGATGGACGGTTCGAGGATGGCGGCCTGCAGCACTTCGTTCTGCTTTTTCTCACCGCCGGAGAACCCGGCGTTGAGGTAGCGCATGGCGAACTTCTCGTCCATGTCGAGCAGTTCCATCTTCTCCTTGAGGAGTTCCTGGAACTCGGCGACGCCGACTTCACCGTCGTCGGCCGGGCCTTCCATCGGACTGGTGTCGTAGCCGGACTCTTCGTCTTCGTCTTCGACTTCGTCCTCTTCACTGAAGAGGTCTTCGCGCTCTTCGAGCTTCGCGTTGAGTGCGGTGCGGAGGAAGTTGGACATCGTGACCCCTTCGATTTCCGCGGGGTACTGGAACGCGAGGAAGATGCCGAGCGCCGCGCGCTCGTTCGGTTCCAGTTCGAGAAGGTTCCACGTTCGCATGTCCTCGGGAATCTCGATGTCGCCGAACTCACCTTCTTCGATGTGAAGGAGTACTTCTCCCTCGGTGACTTCGTACGCGGGGTGGCCCGCGATGACTTTCGACGTCGTCGATTTTCCGCTGCCGTTCGGTCCCATCAACGCGTGGATCTCGCCGGACTTGACTTCGAGATCGACGCCGTTGAGGATCTTTTCGCCTTCTTCCACGACCTCTGCGTGGAGATTTTTCAGTTCGAGCGTTGCCATTGTTAGGTTCACCTAAGTCATTTGGAGCAAGGGTAGGTCCGCCCATAACCGTTTCGCATTCCTGTGCAATCGATTTTCGTAAAGGAAAAAATTGTTTCCCAGATCGGAAAATGGGTGCGTCCCATCGCGGGCGGAACGGGAAATAAAAACGGAACTGACCAGATAAAAGACGGAATCGACCCGATTACATGAAGCTGCTGAGGCCGGTCTGCTGTTGGCCCGTCTTCACTTCCTCCCACGAGACGTCGAGCGCCTCCAGCACGCGCTCGATGGGACCCTTGAGCGTCTTATCGAGCATCTTGTCCCAGTCGATTTCGAACTCTTCCGGAATCTGGTCCGCGTACTCGAAGCAGATGACGTCCTGTTCGTGTTTGAACTCCCCGTACAACGTATCCGGGCGAGCGTCGAAATCACCTTCGCGTTCGATTTGCTCGAAGTACGCCGGATGTACCTTCTTCAGATACAGTCGTTTCGGCTTGCTTCCGCGCTGGAAGTTGGTTCCGAGCAGGAGGTTCGCGTACTTCGCGCCGCGAACCTGTGCCGTGTCCGTGTCGTAGTTGTCGAGTCGTTTGCCGATACCACCCGGGATGGCGACCTCGTTCAAATCGACGTTTCCGTCCTGGAAATCCACGATGATGTCGTGGACGTACTCCTCCACGTCGTCCAAATCTTCCCCGGTCACGATCATCTCGATGACCTGCCGCTGGACCTCCTTCGTGATGGGCGCGATGTCCGAGCGTTTGTACTCGAACCCGGTGATGTCGATGTCGTCTACGTCCTTGCCCTCCTTCCAGACGATGTACCCCGCGTACCGCTTTTTCTTGCCCGCTTGGAAGAACCGCCGGTACAGTTTCTCGAACTCGATCTGGAAGCGGTGTTCGTTCGCGTTCAGTTCCTCGCGCGCGAACTCGTCGTACCTCGAATTGATGTGCTCCTCGATGCCGAAGGATTGTTCGAGGGCCTCGTCCTTCGCGATATCGCCGCCGAGTTCGAGCATCACGGAGTCGGTGTCCCCGTATGCCACTTCGTAGTCGATTTCGTTCGCCGCCGTTTCGGTGAACTCGATGACTTCCCGACCGGTGGCGGTAATCGCCGCACCCATCTCCTTGTCGTAGAGACGGAACCGGTCCCATCCCAGCACGCCGTACAGCGAATTCATGATGACCTTCACCGCGGCTTGCTGCCGGTCGTAAATCCCGTACTCCGCACTGCTTGGGTCGTGTTGGTTCCGCAGTCCCTTTTTCTCCTCACGCTCGGCCAGCGTTTCCGTGATGATGTCGCGGATGATGCCGTCCTCGTCCTTCCGGAAGTGGGTGCCGTTCGGCGCGACGTAGGTATCCCCGTCGAACGTTTCCGGGTCCACCTTCGTCTCGGGGGACGCGTTGATGGTCGCCATCGACATCGGATACAGGGATTTCAGGTCCAGCACCGTGACGTTCTCCCTGACGCCTGTAATCGGGTCGAACACGGCACCGCCCTCGTAATCCTCGCTTTCGACCTGCCCCTTCGACGGGAGTGCGAACTGGCCGTGGGCTTTGTGGAGAACGTAAACGTCCACCGCGTCGCCGGGCGTCGTCGCGTCTTCGAGTTTACACCCGACGAACGAGGCGACTTCCCGCCAAAAGGTGACGATGTCCTGTTTCTTGTCGAGTTCGACGCAGAGTTCCACGTCCCGAACGTTGTATTCGAGCAGTCGGGTCGGGTTCTGTTCCCAGAGGTCACCGATGTCGCCCGCGTAGCGCTCCTTCCCGACGCCGAGTTCGACCTCGCCGACCGCGTCCAGTCGATAGGAGTCGAGTTCGCTGAACTGCGTCCGCTTGTACGCGTACAGCAGGTCGAAGACGACGCGACCCTTGACCGTCGGGCCGCCCCAGTCGCTCCGCCAGACCTCGTTCACGCGCGACAGTCGGTTGTAGTTGAGGTCGTAGTCGTGGTGCGGCCCCTCCAACCGTTCGAGTCTGTCGAGGAAATACGGTGCGTCGAAGTCCTCGAAGTTCCACCCCGTGAGGACGTCGGGGTCGGTGTCGTCGATGTAGTCGAGGAACGAAGCGAGCATGGCTTCTTCCGTGTCGAACGTCCGGACGTCGATGGACGGTTCCTCCCGAAGCGGTTCGTATTCCGGGAGGTCCGTCGGCAGGTCGGCCTCGCCGTCGGGCGCGTCGAACAGCCACGCGATGTACTCGTCGCGGTAGGAGTCGTGGCTCGTCAGACAGATGATCGGTTCCTCGCCGTCCTCCGGGAAGCCGGATCGGTCGTCGACTTCGATGTCGAAGGTGTGTACCCTGAGATTTGCCTGCACCTCGGCCGCTTCGACTTCGCTTTCCTGAACGACGAGGCCGCCGTCCTCCCGCCGTCTCTCGGGAATCCGAATCCCGCTGTTGATGTCCTTGTCGATGAGAAACCGGTTGGGAAAGAGGATGTCAGCCTCGAAGTGCTCGAACTCGTCTCGGATGTTACCGACGTCGCGCGGCGTCCGACCGAAGATTTTTGTCAACTGCTCGCCACGGATACTCTCGTATCCTTCCTCCGAACCCGTAATTCGGCCATCGTTCAGTTTCCCGTCGTTCAGCGTCTTCGTCGGCGCGTAGAAGTACGGTCGAAAGCCGACGACGCGGACGTGTTCCTGTTCGTCGTCCGGCGTCCGGCCGAAGACGTGGATGATGGGTTCCTCGTCGTCGCCGTTCCCGTCGATGGTGTAATCTACCTGTGTCACCGCGAGTTCGATGGTTCCCTGCGAGTCCGGGAGCCAATCGGTGTCGGCGTCCACGACGTGCGCCGTCGTGTCGTTCGCTCCTGCAACGGCGTGGGCTTCCGCTGCG
The DNA here is from genome assembly GCF_001625445.1 of Haladaptatus sp. R4. NCBI lineage: Archaea > Methanobacteriati > Methanobacteriota > Halobacteria > Halobacteriales > Haladaptataceae > Haladaptatus > Haladaptatus sp. R4. The sequence continues at coordinate 440,334 of NZ_LWHG01000028.1, forward strand.
GGGCGTTCCTCGCCGCCCGCAAAGTCGCCAAGCCCGGATTGAGTCATGTCGATTGTTTTTGGCGCTTCCGGGTAAAAACCCTCCCGTTTGTGCCAGTCCCGGAAGGGGAAAGAGATTTAATGTGTTAACTCATAGCACAGGTTGAGGTCAAGCCAATGTCTGACCGTGCAACAGAAGACGGAACGCTGGACTGCGCAGAAACCGAACTACCGGTTCCCGACGAACCGATGAGTTCGATTGAGGCCTATGAGACGGAGGACGGTGTCGTATTCTACGACGCCAACAATCCACTCGGTTGGCTTAAGGCGTCCAGCACGGTCACGCTAGAAAAACACGTCTGAATCGACTCCGAACGCTTTTCCCTTTTATCCACCAACGTTCGACACCGTGTCCGACGACTTCGGCGATGACGATGAATCCTCGGAACCTGATGAGGCTTCGGAAGGGGGTCTATTCCCGAAAAACCCGGCCGACTGGTTTCAGGTTGGTGGGGTGAACGACAGTGATTACAACGGGCCGACCGTCCGCGATTACAGCGAGGTGGACGCACCTTCCGAGATCAAAAACGAGTTCTGGAGACAAGTGCTGTTGTTCAATATCGCCATCTTCTGTCTCGCTCTCGGTGTCTTGCTCATCGCTTTCGAGCAACGATGGGCCTTCGGCGGCGGATTGCTCGCCGTCGGCATCGTGGCGTTCGTACGCGGCTACCGCCGTTATCAGGCGTTCCAGAAGGACTAACCCGCCCGCCGCCGCTAGAACGACCGTATGCGAACCGTGCGCGACGAATCGGGGAAGTCGTATCTGCTGGTCAAACGGTCGAGCGAGTCGAGCCTCGTCCGCGACCCGAAAACCGGAGAGGAGCGATACCTCGAAAACGATAGTCTCGACCCCGTCGAGGGGGAACCCCCGCTGGAAACCGCTGCACGCCGAGTACACCCACCGGTCAGACGAATACTCACCGCCGTCCCGAACGAACGCGCGCTCGGCCTGTTGGTCGAGTTATTCGATCGGGGGGCGGTTCCGGCACGAACCCTCGTCTCGTCGTACGACCTCTGTGAAAGCGATCTGCACGGCTTGCTCGCCGAATTTCGTGCGGCAGGGCTCGTGGAGGAACGCAAAATCGTGGGTGAACGTGGATACGGATTGACCGATATCGCACGGGAGGGACTGGAACTGTTAGTCGGCGACGCCGAGCAGTGAATCGAGTTCCTCGACGTGCGATCGATTCGTGGTCGAATCCTTCTCCACGCGCACGAGGTTATCCGCGCCGCCGACCAACTCGTCGTCGTGGCTGACGACGATGATCTGTTCGACGCCCAACTCTCGCATCGATTCCACGAGTTCGACCAACTGCGAGACGTGTCCCGAGTCGAGGAACACCGTCGGTTCGTCCAGAATGAGCGGGGGCATCGGCGCGCTTCCTTCGATCCCCTCCGCGAGCAACCGATAGATGGCACAGCGCAGGCTCAGGTTGAACAGCGCCCGTTCCCCTCCTGAAAGCTGTTGTGGGTCGAGCGGTTCCCCGTCCTTCTGATAGATCGTGAGACGGTACTCGCCGTCGAGAGCGATACGCGCGTACGAGTCGTTCTGGTACACCAGATCGAACACTTCGTTCAGCATCCGTTCGAGGCTCCGAACGTTTCGCTGGCGGAGTTCCGACCGGAGATCGCCGTACATCGACTGGAGGTCGGCGGCCTCGTCGTACAGCGATTCCAGCGCCGAAACGCGGGCTTCGATGTCTTCACGCCGATCCCGAAGCGCCTCCAACTCCTCGATTTCGCCACGAACGCCGCCGATTCGGTCCATGAGGTCGTCCCGCCGCTCGCGGAGCGAAGACAGTTTATCCGTAACCTGTTCGAGGTAGTTCTCCGCCCGTTCCTCGTCGTCACGGGCTTTTTCGACCGCCGACTCGTCGTACGCTTCGCGGAGCTCCGACTGCCGCGTCCGTTTGTCCGAGAGGCTCTCGCGGCGCTGATCGTTGAGTTCCTCCAGATGGCTTCGCGTTTCCGCTAGCCGTTCGAGCTCCGATTCCGCGTCCGAGATTTTCCCCTGTATGGTTTGTATCCGCTCGATTCGCGCCTCGCGCTCGGCTATCGCCTCGCGCTTCGTTTCGAGCGTTTCGGCTTCTTCCCGGTGGGTCGCCGCCTTCGCTTCGAGTTCGTCCACGTCCGAACGGCGCTCTTCTGCATCCGATCCGAGCGCTTCGGCTTCCTCCCGAAGCTTCTCGGCCTCTTCGCGCTTTTCCTCGACGGTTTGCGCCCGACTTTCGACCAACTGTTCGACGCTCTCCCGGTTGTCCTGCTGTTGTTGCACGCGGTTCTCGGCGGTGACGAGTTCCTCCGCACGCTCGATTTTCGTCTCCAGTTCCGTGCGCGTTTCCCGAAGCGACTCCACTTTCGCTTCCAGTTCCGCTACCCTGGATCGGTCCTCGTCCACGGTATCGACGTGCGGGGATTCCTCCACGGGTTGCCCACACTCCGGGCATTTCCCGGCATCGAGGAGGCGCTCCGCTTCCGCGACTCGCTCCTTCGCGGTTTGTAGTTTCGCCCGAACGTCCGTCTCTTCCTCGCGGCAGTCCGCGAGGTCCGAGCGAAGCGATTCGAGGTGGTCCTTCGCCTCGCCGAACTCTATGGGGGTATCCGTGAACCGCTCCCGATACGACTGTATTTTATCCTCCAACTCCGCCAATTGCTCGCGGCTGGTTTCGAGTTGTTCGGTCGTCTCCTCGACTTCCGCGTCGAGTCGCTCCGCTCGCTGGCGCTTTTCGTCCGCTCGCGATTCGAGGTCGTCCGCGCGCTCGCCGAGGTTCGACGCCTGGTTGTCGAACATCTGGGCTTTCATGCGGTGGTCTTCCAACTCCTCCGCGACGGATTCGTCCTCGGAATCGAGTTCCGCCAATCGCGCGTCGAGCACGTCCTCGTCGGCCGTTTCGAGGGTCGTCTCGGCGAGCAGTTCGTCGGCGTTCGATTCCAACTCCGAGAGTTTCTCCCGAATCTCGCTCGCCCGCGTTCGGCAGTTCTCGCGTTTCCCTTCCGTCTCGGTTATTTCGGCTCGTAGCGATTCGATGTCCTCGGAAATCGATTCCAGTTCCTCCCGTTTTTCCTCGGACGTTTCGAGCGTCTCCCGTGCACCTTCGAGCGTCTTCCGCGCCTCGTCGCGGTTCCCTTCGAACCGCTCGATTTCCGACTCCATCTCGTTGCGCTTCGATTCGAGGTCGTTCAGCAGGTCGTGGAGGTTCTTCTCCTCCTTGCTCTCGATTTGGGATTCGAGTTCCGACAGACTCCCGCTCCGGTCGTCGAGGACGCTTTTCACCCCGAGGCGGGCGTCGCTCGCACGCTCCCGGTACTCCTCCAGTTTCCCGAGTTGGAGGAGGTCGTCGATCATATCCTGTCGCTGTGACGGCGTCGCGTTGATGAGTTTGTTCACCTCTCCCTGTCGGACGTAGGCGCAGTTGACGAACGCCTCCGCGTCCATCCGGAACAGGCCGACGATGTGGTCGCGGACGTCGCGGGCACCGTCGAACGTCGCGTCGGGGGTTTCGAGTACGCATTTCGCGGTCTGGGCGTTCTCCCCCGTCGCACGGATTCGGCGGTGGATGTGGTAGTTCCCGCCAGCGTGCTGGAACCAGAGTTCGACTTCCGCGTCCTCCGCACCGATGGTGACGACGTCTTCGAGCGTTCTGTCGAGCGCTCGCGCGCCGTACAGCGCGAAGAAGCACGCTTCGAGCAGGGAGGATTTGCCGCTCCCGTTGAGACCGTGGATGACCGTGATTCCGGAATCGAGAGTGAGGTCGGCATCCTCGTAGCATTTGAAGTTCGACAGCCGAACGCGTTCGAACTTCACAGGTAGTCCTCCATCGAAACCTGCCCATCCGTTCCGTCAGCAGCGTCGGCGGCGTCAGCCTCGGCCTCGGCGTCACCGGTGTCGTCAGCGCTCGCCGTATCTGCCGTACTTTCCGTTTCGGCCGTACCTTCCGCATCCGCGGTGGACTCCACGGGTTGAGATTCTGCGATCGATCCTTCGGCCGAATCCTGCGACCCTGCTTCGGACCCGTCGTCGGTCGAGGAGTCGGAGGTCGATTTCACCGCGACAGCCGTTCCATCTTCGGGATCCGAACTCACCGAAACGGAAATATCGGACCCGTCCGTCTCGGATTCCTCGTCCGTCGATTCCGATCCTTCGCCTTCCATCGGTTCGAACGCCCCGACGTCGTCCGCGATGCGGGTCGAAACGTGATCTTCGACGGCCGCCCGGACGTTCGAATCCGCGACTTTGCTCGCGCGAACGAGTTCGTCCAGTTCGTGTGCGGCCTCGCTGAGTCCCATCTCACGGACGCGCTGCCGCACGGCGTCGTCCGGGTCGGCGAACGAAACCGACAGTTCGTCGGCTTCGGCTTCGATCTCCCGCCGGTCGGTGATGCGGGCGACGAGCGCCCCCGCCTCCAGCGCGAACTCCTCCACGCGGGCGGGCGTGACGTCCTTCCCTTCGCCCTCGATCGAGATCAGGACGACCGAATCTTCCACGTCGTACTCCCGAATCGCGTCACGCACGCGGTCGATACCATCGTCCTCGCCGAGCGTCACCGAGACATACACGAAATCGCGAGTCTGAATGCCGCGCCGAGTGATGGTCACGTCGTCCGAAAACTGGACGATGTTGTATCCTCGGTCGTCGCGCTCGCTCGCGCTGGCGCGCTCGGTCGAACCGCAGTAGGTGACCCACGCGTCGGCGACCTCCTCCCGTTGTGGTTTGTGGTTGTCGCCGAGCAACATCGCGTCGAACTCGACGGACGCCTCGGTCAGCACTTCCTCCGCGTCCCAGTTGCCGAACTCGAACGGCTGAAACAGGCCGTGAGCGACGAGTGCGGCGGCATTCGCGTCGTGTTCGTCGAACTCGTATTCGAGTTCGTCGCGTTTCGAGAGCGGAACGTGGTCTAAGCCGTAGAAGGCGGTGTCGCCGACGATGGTCGGCGACGGTCCGAGTCGCGTCGCAAGCCCGAGCGTCTCGAAGAGGTCGAGCCACTGTTGGCCGTGCGTGCTCTCGTGGTTCCCGACGATTGCGAGAAACGGGATGTCCGCCCGATTGAGTTTCCGAAGGACGGAAATCGTCCCGTGGAGGTCGATGAGTCCCGGTCGGCGGTCGTGAAACAGGTCACCGGCGTGGACCACGGCGTCGACGTTGTCCTCGATGGCGTCCTCGACGACCCTGTCGAAGGCGGCAAGAAAATCGTCCCGTCGCTCGGGCGAATGGTACTGGCGATACCCGATGTGAGTGTCGCCCGTGTGAATCACCCGTGTCATTGCTTTCGGTAGGTTCCCTTCTCATAAATTGTTTCCGTGACGGTCGCGTTGAGAGGTGCATGACGTTTCAGACGGCTCACATTCGAGCCGACCTGCTCGCCGACCTCGACGGAACGGTCGCCGTCGCTGACAGCGGTTCCGACGATTCGATCCCCGTCCATTTCCCGTTCACCGGCGAACAAATCGGCAGCGTTCCGGCGGCGACCGAGCGGGACGTTTCCGAGGCGGTTTCGCGTGCGCGGGCGGCCCAACGCGAGTGGTCGTCGTGGTCGGTCGAACGACGGGCGAGCGTTCTGTCCCGATTTCACGACCTCGTGCTCGACAGGCAGAACGAACTGCTCGACGTGATGGGGTTGGAAAGCGGAAAAGCACGGCAGCACTCCTTTGAAGAAGTCCTCGACGTGGCGACCAACGCCCGGTACTACGCGAACCGTGGGGCGGACTTCCTGCGCCCACGTCGGCGAGATGGAGCGATTCCGCTCGCGACGAAGACGAAGGAGTACAGAACTCCCGTCGGCGTCGTCGGGATTATCGCGCCGTGGAACTACCCGCTCACGCTCGCCGTCTCGGACGCGATTCCAGCGCTGTTGGCCGGAAATTCGGTCGTCCTGAAACCGGCAGAGGAGACGCCGTTTACCGCACTGTTCGCCGCGAAACTGCTTCGGGAGGCTGGAGTGCCGGAGACGGTCTTCCAGGTAGTGACCGGTCGTGGGGGTGAGGTCGGCCCGGCGCTCATCGACGGCGTGGATTTCGTGGGGTTCACCGGCAGCACCGAGTCGGGGCGGACGGTGGCGAAGCGCGCAGGGGAAAACCTCGTGAAGTGCTCGCTTGAACTCGGCGGAAAAAATCCCATGCTCGTTCTCGACGATGCGGACGTGAGCGAAGCGGTCGAGGGCGCGATTCGTGGCTGTTTCACCAACGCCGGACAGCTCTGTCTCTCCTTCGAGCGACTGTACGTCCAGGACGGCGTGTACGACGCGTTCCTGCGTCGATTCGCGGAACGAACCCGGAACCTCACGATGGCCCCATCGCTCGACTACGATATCGAGGTCGGATCGCTCGTCTCCGAAGGGCAGTTCGAGAAAGTACGGACACACGTCGATGACGCCGTGGAGAAGGGAGCGACGCTCGTGACGGGCGGAAACGCGCGGCCGGACCTCGGGCCGTACTTCTTCGAGCCGACGATTTTGGAGGGGGTGACGGACGGGATGGTTATCGCCCGCGAGGAGACGTTCGGACCGGTCGTCTCCGTCACCCGGTTCTCGAATGCGGCGGAGGCGATTCGACTCGCCAACGACTCCGAACACGGTCTGAACGCGAGCGTCTGGACGACCGATTCCGAGCGAGGATGGAACGTCGCCCGGCAAATCGACTGTGGGACGGTAGGGATCAACGACCCGTATCACGCGACGTGGGCGTCGGTCGACGCACCGATGGGCGGCATGAAGGCTTCGGGTGTCGGTCGACGTCACGGCCGCGAGGGGATTGTGAAGTACACCGAATCGCAGACGGTCGCCGAACAGCGGTTCGCCTCGCTCGCGCCACCGCGACGGATTCCGACGGAGTGGTACACACGAGCGATGACTGGCGTGATGCGTGCGTTCAAGTGGATCGAGGGTGGTCGATAGATGTCCGTCTTTCTCACCGGATTTCCGGGATTCCTCGGGTCGGCGCTGACAGAGCGGTTGGTCGCCCGTGGGCGTTCGGTTACCTGCCTCGTGCAGCCGAAATACCGGCGGAAAGCCGAGCGACGGGCACGGAAAATCGAACGCGAGTCGATGGGGAACGAGTCGGGAGGCATCGAACTCCTCGCGGGGGACATCACCGAATCGGACCTCGGTCTCGGCGAAGAGATGGATCCGTTGCAGTCCGATACCGACGCCGTCTACCATCTCGCGGCCACGTACGACCTCGCCGTGAGTCGGGAGGTCGGAATGGCAGTCAACGTCGACGGGACGAAAAACGTCCTCGATTTCGCGGACGGTTGTGGAGACCTCCGGCGGTTCCAGTACGTGAGCACCTGTTACGTGAGCGGGCGCTACGACGGGACGTTCACGGAGGACCACCTCGTGGAGGGGCAGCAGTTCAACAACTACTACGAGACGACGAAGTATCTCGCCGAGGTGGCGGTACAGGAGCGGATGGCCGACGGGTTGCCCGCGACCATTTACCGCCCGGGAATCGTCGTCGGGAATAGCGAAACCGGCGAGACACAGAAGTACGACGGTCCGTACTACCTGCTTCGGTGGCTTCTGCGTCAACCCTCGGTGGCCGTCGCCCCGGTCCTCGGAAACCCGGCGGCGTACGAGGTCAACGTCGTCCCACGGAACTTCGTGATCGATGCGATAGCCGAACTGAGCAGAGTGGACGAATCGGTCGGAGAGGTGTACCAGCTCTGTGATCCGAATCCCCTCACGGTGGACGAGATGCTTCGAGTCTTCGGACGGGCGACGGGGAAACGGGTCGTCCGGGTGCCGGTTCCGAAGAGCGCCCTGAAACGGGTGCTTTCCAGCCTGCCGGAGTTGGGTATCGAACCGGCAACACTCGATTACTTCGACCAGCCGACGAGCTATGCCTGTGAGAACGCGCTTGCCGCGCTCGAAACGATCGACGAACCGGTTCGCTGTCCGGCGTTCGGGTCGTACGTCGGGAATCTGGTGTCGTTCGTCCGCGAACACCCGGAAATTACGCCCGACGCGATGGTGTGACCGTGGAGCAACGGAAGCGGGAATTGGTAAGATAGCTACCGTTGTAAACGGCGAAGTGAGCAAAACAGAGTGAGTAGACGGAGTGGTGGAGGCAGGGTGAGTGGAGGGGGTGAGGGGAGTGGTGGAGGCAGGGTGAGTGGAGGGAGTGAGGGAAGTGGTGGAGGCGGGCAGGGTGGAAGGAGTGGGGAAAGTGGAGGAAGCGAGGGGAGTAGAGGGAGTGAATCGAGTGGATGGCGTCAGTCGATCGAGAGGCGTATGGTCTGGTTGTGCCACGGGTGGCTACCGTTGGCCGCGCCATGAGATATAAACCCTCAGGTGGGTCGGGGAGTTAGAGGTCGAGCGTGTAGAGGCGCTTGCGGGCGTCGGAGAACGAAAACCGTGAATCCACGAGGTCTTCGTCTTCGAGACGGGTCAGGGCGTAGCGAACGGTTCGCGGGGGCAGTAGCGTCTCGTCCGCGAGTTCGCTCTGGGTCATCGTCTCGTTGTATTCCAGCACCTTTGCGACTAACTTTGCGCTCGGAGGGAGGTCGCGGATGGTGGCGGTCGAATCCACGTCCTGAAGCCGAGTATCGGTCGTTCGTGATAGCTCTGGGGCACTCATCAATCGTCCATTTCGGATACAGCGTAATAATATTTCCCATTCGTTTTTATTACCTTCAGGAATTAAAATGCAGGGATGGTCCGCGTGTACCAACAGGTCGGTCACCCGAAGCCTCTTAAGATGCAGGCTCTTATCCGGAACTGATGACCGATACTGTGGATGACGTAGAACTCCCATACGACGAGGAGAGTACGTCACAACAGGAACAAATAGAGGCTCTCCAAGAGCGTCTCGACGTCCTCGAATCCCAGAACGAGGAAATGCGGGACAAGCTTCTCGACGCGAACGCAGAGAACAACAAGTATCAGCAGAAACTCGAACGGCTCACTCACGAGAACAAGAAGCTGAAGCAGTCACCGCTGTTCGTCGCCACGGTACAGGAGATTACCGACGAAGGCGTCATCATCAAACAACACGGCAACAACCAGGAAGCGGTCACCGAAGTGACCGAGGAAATGCGCGAGGACCTCGACCCCGACGCACGCGTCGCCGTGAACAACTCCCTCTCTATCGTGAAGACGCTAGACGACGAGACTGACGTGCGCGCTCGCGTGATGCAGGTCACGAAGAGTCCCGAGGTCACCTACGCCGACATCGGCGGACTCGAAGAGCAGATGAACGAGGTTCGGGAGACCGTCGAGATGCCGCTCGAACACCCCGAGATGTTCGAAGAGGTCGGTATCGAACCACCGAGCGGTGTGCTCCTCTACGGCCCACCGGGAACCGGGAAGACGATGCTGGCCAAGGCCGTCGCCAACCAGACCGACGCCACGTTCATCAAGATGGCCGGGTCGGAACTCGTCCACAAGTTCATCGGCGAGGGTGCGAAACTCGTCCGCGACCTGTTCCAAGTCGCACGCGACCACGAGCCAGCGGTCCTCTTCATCGACGAAATCGACGCCATCGCGTCGAAGCGTACCGACTCGAAGACGTCGGGCGACGCCGAAGTCCAGCGGACGATGATGCAACTGCTCTCGGAGATGGACGGCTTCGAGGACCGCGGTGAAATCCGCATCATCGCGGCCACCAACCGCTTCGACATGCTCGACCGCGCCATCCTCCGCCCCGGTCGCTTCGACCGCCTCATCGAAGTGCCCAACCCCGGCGAGGAAGGCCGCGAGCAGATCTTCAAGATCCACACCCGCGACATGAACGTCGCCGACGACGTGGACTTCGCACACCTCTCGGAGGAGACGGGTGACGCCAGCGGTGCCGACATCAAGGCCATCTGTACCGAGGCCGGGATGTTCGCTATCCGCGACGACCGCACCGAAATCCGGATGCAGGACTTCCTCGACGCACAGGAGAAGATCGAGCAGGAAGAAGAGGAGAACGACGAAGTCTCCAAGACGTTCGCGTAATCCCGTTTAAACAATTCTGGGCCGCCCGCAGCACCCGCTTCGGGCGGATTTCGTTTCGATACAGTTTTTTTTCGATCTACAGGAATGTGAAAATCAGGTAGGGAATCCCGAACAGCAGGACAGTCATCGACACGAGGATGAGCAGGTACGATCCGACCGTGCTCGCCGCGGTCTTCCACGCGGGGTGGTCGAAGCCAGCGGCTTCAGCGGTTTCGGTCATACCCGACGTTTCGTGTCTCTCACCTAAACGCTATCGGACTGTCAGGGGGTTCGATTACCGCAGGATATCTCCGATTCGCCGCGCTTGTCCACCCGTCGCCGGGTCCTTCTCCACGATGTGCAGCACTTGGTGGTCCGTCACGTCGTAGTAGGACTTCCCCGTCGCCTCCTCTATGAGGTCCTTCGAGAGCCGAAATTCCGTCCCTTCGTACACGACATCGACGCCATCATCATCGAACGAGAGCGTAGTCATGCCCACTCGTTGGCCACGGTCGGATAAAAAAGCTACAAATCGGAGACGGGAAACGAAGCCCTTCGAGAACACATCTCATATCGAACGAATGACGGCAGACGGGCGTCAGACGACTCGGGAGGATTTATTACGAGCGACCCGGTGGTAGGATGTGTGCCGCTCCGTTCCGACCCTCTGGATGAACTCTCGATTCCCGACGGGACGACCGTCGAAGAACACGACCTCGTGACCGACGGTGACATCATCGTCGGCGCGCAGAGTACCGTCGAGTTCGGCGTACGGGGAAACAACGTCGTTGCGGGCGAACGGGCGACGTTCGGGGGACACATCGAAGCCGAGGCCGATTGCCGACTGGACCTCTGGTGTGACGTGGACGGGGACGTGCTCGTCGGACAGGACGCCTACCTGGGCGAGCGCGTCCACGTCACCGGCCAACTGATGGTCAGCGGCGATTTGGATATCGGCGACGACGTGGAAATCGACGAAGGGTTCGAAGCCAACGGCTGGATCGTCATTCGCAACCCGATGCCGACCGTGGTTTTCCTCTTCGTCTACCTCTCGCAACTCCTCCGACTCGGCGAGGAGGAGGCCGCTCAGGGCATCATCGACGATGTGCTGGACGAGAGCGACGCGGAACCGATCACGATTCCGCGAAACGCCCACGTCAGCGACGACGCGTGGCGCGTCTCCACCCCTGCCGCCGTCGGCGACGGTTGTCGCCTCCACGGCAACATCCGGGCTGAGGAGATTACGGTCGGCGCGGACAACGAAGTGTTCGGAAGCCTGCGCGGCCGCGGCGATATCGTGGTCGGCGAACGAACGCGAATTCACGGCGACGTGACGACTCGCAACGGGACCGTCGTGCTCGAAAACGGTGCCGAAGTGCTTGGCGACGTTTCCTGTACGGACCTCGAATTCCACGAGAACGCGACGGCGACGGGACCATGCGAGCACGCGGGGAGATGACGATGGTGCGCGCCGAAACGCGAAAACCGACCGACGAGGAGGAATCGGAGAGCGAACCCGAAGAGGAAGAAAACGCGGAAGACGCCGCCGAAGCGGTCGAGACGGCCCATCGTGACCGAAGCGGTTCCGACGGCCCAGCACCACAGGCCTGAGCAGTGACACGTTTTCGCCGTCATTTCGTCTGAGCGACAGCCATCAATCTCCCATTGAATCCGGTAAGTATGTCAGATTATTGTTAGACGTCCGACAGTATAATAACGACTGAGGGAATTGGTAATGATTGACGTATGCAAACTAAACACACTCACGGTAGGAGGTACCGATGCACTCGGTCGTGTTGACCAAGGGCGTTCCGGACTTCCGCGAGGGGCAGGTGTCGTTCAACGAGGACGGCCACCTCGAACGTGGGAAAACGCCGACGGTGATGAACCCGAACGACCGGTTTGCACTTCAAGCCGCCCTCCAGACGAAGGTGAAACACGGTGGAACGGTGAGTGCGATGAGCATGGGGCCACCCGGTTACGCCGACGTGCTGGGCGAGGCGATGTCGGTGTACGCCGACGACCTCTACCTGCTCTCCGACCGCGCGATGGCCGCCGCCGACACGTGGTCCACATCGATCACCCTCTCCGCGGGTATCGAGAAACTCGACCACCCCGACCTCGTTTTCGCGGGATTCAAAACGGCTGACGGAGAGACGGGACAGACCGGCCCACAGACCGCGTGGTGTCTCGACTATTCCATCATCACGCACGTCATCGCCATGGAGGTGGACGAGGACGAGGGCCGCGTTCGCGCGAAGCGACTCGTGGAAGGAGACGTGGACGAAATCGAGACGGTCGAATCCCCGCTTCCGGCGTTCATCGTCACGGACCCCGAGTACGAGGCGAGCTATCGGAAGGCCGCACATCGGCTTCGACGCAAACAGCTACAGGCCGAAACCGAGGAGCGCGCCGCGGAGTACGAGGAGTATCTCACGACGTGGGATCACGAGGACCTCAACCTCGACCCGGATTACATCGGACTGGACGGGTCGCCGACCATCGTCTCGTCCGTGGACCCGATCCCGAAAGCACCGGCCGAGCGCGAAGCCACGATGGCGACGTTGGACGACGAGGAGGCGATGTCCGACGTGCTCGAAACGATCCAGCCGTTCGCGGCAGGTGACTGATCATGGCCGAAATCACCCCCGGCGAGCGAACCGTCTCGGAAATCGAGGACGAGGTTCGAACCATCGAGGATCCCGGTGCGCTCTCCGAACTACTCACCGAAGAGGAGGACGGAAAGGACCGCAAGACGGCGAAGAAAGCGATTCAGGAGCGGATCGACGAAGTCGCCGACGAGTCGCCGGTCAGCGAGGCCGACGGCGGGACGGATACCGACGACACGGAAACCGAAGGCGAGTACGAGGAGACCGAGGAAGACGTGGAAAGCCCGGACGAAGCGGAAGCGACGGCGGAAGAGCCGGAGTCGGACGAATCCGAGTCCGAGGAGAGCGAATCGACGGACGGCGAGGAAGCAGAGGAAGACGACGGCCTCTCCGAACCGACCGTGGACAAAAAGCACGTTCGAGCGCTCGAAGACGGCGTCTACCGCGACATGTGGGTGTACTGCGAGACGCAGGGCGGTGAACTCCTCGACGTGTCGAAGGAGATGCTCGGCAAGGCCCGCGAGTTGATGGACGGCTACGCCGGGGACTACGGCGACGAGGAACGGGTCGACGCCGTCCTCGTCGGCGACGACATGGAGGAACTCGCCGAGGAGTGTATCACCCTCGGCGCGGACGTGGCGGTGTACCACGACGACGAGCGACTGGAGCGGTTCCGCCACAAACCGTACACCGAAATCGTCGCGGACATGGCCCGCTCGAAGACGGACTGGAAGGAGTACGACAAACCGCGCTACTTCCTCTTCCCGGCGACGAACAACGGCCGCGACCTCTCGGCACAGACGCAGGCCGAACTCGACTCCGGACTGGCGAGCGACTGTTCCGGCCTGACCATCACGGACGAACTCATCTCGAACCCCGTGAAGACCGGCGAACCCGGAGAGAAAATCGAGTTCGAGCGCATCCTCCACATGCAACGCCCGGACTTCTCCGGGTTCGAATACTCGACCATCCTCTGTATCGACAACCCCGACCGGGAGTTCCACCCGCAGGGCTGTTCGGTGATTCCGGGGAGTTTCGATCAGATGGACCCCGACGCGAGTCGTGAGGGCGAAGTCGTTTCGCACGACGCCGAACTTCCGGACGACTGGTTCCGCGTCGAGATGTCCGAGTGGGACACCCTCGACACCGGCGTGGACCTGACCGACCGTGACGTCATCGTCGCGGTCGGCCGCGGTATCGGCGACGACCCGACGGAAGGGATCGAACTCGCGCTCGACCTCGTGGACGCCTTCGAGGACGCAGACCTCGGACTCTCGCGCGGCGTGGTCACGGCCTCCTACAGCGTGGAGGGACACGTAGAGCAGTACGTCTCCGAGGAGCGACAGATCGGCGAGACTGGACAGGTCGTCCAGCCACCGCTGTACATCGCGGCGGGTATCAGCGGCGCGATTCAGCACAAGGTCGGGATGGACGAGTCCGAAACCATAATCGCCATCAACACCGACACTGACGCCGACATTCGGGACTTCAGCGATTTCTTCATCGAGGGGGACCTGTTCGAAGTGTTGCCCCGCCTGACGGACGCGGTAGAGGCGGGCGAACTGGACGCGGTCGCAGCGGAGGACGATGACTGAACGATGAGCGAGGAATACGAACACTACGAAGCCGTCGTGGTCGGTGCCGGTCCCGGTGGGCCGCCGCCGCCGCGACGCTCGCACGCAACGGAATCGAAACGCTCGTCCTCGAACGCGGTGTCGAGGCCGGGTCGAAGAACGTCTCCGGTGGGTTGCTGTACGCCGAGGAGTCGGCTCCCTACACCATCGACTCGCTGTTCCCCGACTTCCGCGAGGAAGCGACCGAACGGCCCATCACGGACTACAACATCCACAACGTGGCCGGGAACAAGGTGAAGTCGTTCGATATCACCCGACTCCACGAACACGACACGGAGTGGTCGGACGCGGTCCTCCGGCGGAAGATGGACTCGTGGCTCGCCGACCAGGTCCACGAGATGACCCACGAGACGGGCGGCGGTCTGCTGACCGGCGTGCACGTCAACGGTCTCCTCCGCGAGAACGGGAAAATCGTGGGCGTCACCAGCGACGAACTCGACCCGATAAAGGCCGACTTCATCGTCGCGGCGGACGGCGTGAACAGCGAACTCGCCCGACAGGCGGGGTTGATGGACTGGGACGAACCGGAGGAGTGGTTCCAAGGCGTCAAAGCGGTCATCGAGATGCCCGAGGATGTCATCCAGGAACGGTTCGACGTCGGCGAGGGAACGGGCGCGGCCCACCTCTTCTCGGGCAACCTCTTCGACGACGTTCGCGGCGGCGGATTCCTCTACACGAACGAGGACTCGCTCTCCATCGGGTCGGTCTTCCACCTCGACAGCCTCGTCGAGGAGGAGGCGGAACCGCACGAACTGCTGAACAACCTGCTCACACACCCGCTGCTCGGCCAGTGGCTCAACGGCCACTACAACGAGATAGAGTACTCCGCGAAACTCGTTCCCGACTCGAAGAAGGTCGCACACCCGGCACCGCACCGCGGACGGCTCGTCCTCGTCGGCGACGCGGGCGGGCAGATGCAGGCCCAAGGCCCCATCATCAAGGGCATGAACCACGCCGTGAGCGCGGGCGCGCTCGCGGCGGAAGCCTTCGCCGAGGCGCGCATGCGCGGCGACCCCGAGGAGGCGGGCCGACTGTACGAAAAGAAACTCAAGGACGAGGGCGTGATGGGCAAACTCCGCCCCCGCCAGTATCGGGCGACGCGCGGCGTCGCCGAGAACGACCGGATGAGCGAACTCGTAGATGGGGTTCTCTCGTCGTCGCTCGGCCGGGTCGCGCTCCGCTCCGGTCTCCTGTCGGGACAGCTCGAACGGCTGTACGGTTCTCCCCTCCTCTCCACGATGATTCCGGACACGCGGACGCCGTACGTCACGCTGCCGACGGTCATCGCGGAGGAACTCGGCACCGAAATCACGGACACGAACGAGGTCGAACCCAAGAGCCTCGCCGACCGTATCGGCGACCTGACCTACGACACCGACGTCGGCAACCCGCACATCGAACTGCGGGACAACTCCTACGAAGCCAGCGGGGCGGCCGTATCGGCCTGCCCGGTCAGCGCGGAGGGCTTCGGCGGCGGCTGTTACCGCGAGGAAACGGTTGCGACGAACGGCAGCGAGGAGACAATCGTCAGCCTCGACACGCAACCCTGCGTCGAGTGTGGGACGTGTGCCATCGTCGCCGATACGAAGTGGGAACACCCCCGCGGCGGCAAGGGCGTCGAGTTCCGAGAGGGATAAGCAGGAATGAGCGAGTACCGCGACCGAATCACGTCCCTCGCGGAACGGGCGCAGGACGACCGCGAATCGTTCGACCCCCCCGCCGACCCGCCGGACGAGGAACTGGCGGTGGCGTATTTACGAAACGGGGTCGGCGACGTCGTCTCGGTCTACATCGACGCCGAACCGGCGAGTTCGCGCGGTTCGACGCGGACGAGATGGCGACGATGGAGCGAGCGCTCAACGAGTGGGTCGCGCTGTACGCCCGCTGTTACGGCTACGACATCGAGACGGAGTTCACGGTGCGGGAGGTCGCCGAGATGGTGTTGAAGACGTACGACCTGCGCGACACAGTGCAGTTGCTGACGCGAATTCCCGACCCGAAAGCGGAACGGGTACGGTGAAGAAGGGACGGCACGGAGTTTGCTGAATTGCAGACACTAAGCCCCGTCCTCGACGCACGAAGCGCGTAGGGCGGGGTAATTTACTGAGGGAGAGTACAGAAAACTTATTCTATTTCGCCAAGGATTGTGCTATATGCCCTGTTCACGACGAACCCTCCTCAAGACGACTGGCCTCGCAGTTAGTA
Source organism: Haladaptatus sp. R4 (assembly GCF_001625445.1). Taxonomy (NCBI): domain Archaea; kingdom Methanobacteriati; phylum Methanobacteriota; class Halobacteria; order Halobacteriales; family Haladaptataceae; genus Haladaptatus; species Haladaptatus sp. R4. Next base: position 456,731 of record NZ_LWHG01000028.1, read on the forward strand.
GCGGAACGCTCGCGTCGATCGCCGGGTGTCTCGGCGATTCGTCCGATGGTGGAAGCGGCTCGGGCGAACAATCCACGGCCGACCCGACCACATCGGACGAGTCCACGACGGACCAGTCGGCGAAAACCTCACCGCCGGATTTTGCCAAGTGGCTTCCGGACCCGACGAAGACCCCACTGAGAGATGGCTATGGGATCCTGTATTTCGACATCGCAGGAATCCGTGACCAGCAGGATACCATGCACGAGAACGCCTACGCCAGGCTCAAAAAAGAGATGTTGCGCCCCGTTCCCAGCAACTACATCGATGTGGCTGACGTCCACACCTCGATAAAGATCGACTTCTTCGGAGGAGCGAAGTTGGCCCTCGGGTCGTTCGATCCGGAGACAGTCGGAGAGAAATTCACCGGCAGCGGGAAATCGTCCGCAACAACGTCAGGGAGTTCCACGACAACCCGAGCAACGACGATGCAAACCAGTACGACCGCGACGGGACCGACTTGGTCGGACCCGGTACAGTACCACGGGTTCGATCTCTACGGAGATTCGATGATTTACGCGGTTTCGGAAGACGTGATGATGAAGGTGTATCCTCCGACGAACCAGGATGGAACGACGGGTGATACGGTCGAACTCACAAAAATGATCATCGACGCGGCGACGACGGAGACGAGTCACTACGTCGACAGTAACGAGTACGTGTCGTCGATGCTCGGAGTCGTCGACAATCCCGACGCACTCTGGTGCTATCCGGAGGCGATGGACGGGTCTGATTCCCGTGGCTTCCGAAAGGACGTCATCACGGGAGAACTCAAATCGTGGCGATTCGGGAGCGAGACGACCCACCTCACGTTTGCGGACACGTATCCCGACGAAGAGACGGCAAAGAACGGTGAACTGGCGAACCACATCGAATCGCAGTCCCGCCGATTCGGTTCGTACGACGGACTCGACGTCGAAGTAGATGGCCTGATGGCGTGGGCTGACGGCACCATCCCGACGAACGAGTTCGACCATCTGTCGGCCGGTGGCCCGAGCGATGGCGTCCACACCACGTACAACTCCCACCGTAGTCCCTTCTGACGGCTTCCGGAACTACCTGCGGTCTGGCCCCCATTCGGGCACAGTACTTACTGGAATGGAGTTAACTGAACGCCTCTTTGTTCCCCACCAATTCGAACAGCGGGTCGTACTCCTCGGGCAGTTGCCCGCGAATCTGTTCGAACTCCCCTTCCGGAACGACTTCCGCGACGAGCGACATCACGCCCTTCGCGTGAAAGAGCGCATCACCGTCGTCTATCCCCTCGCGCTCGGCGACGCGGGAGACGAACTCGTCGAAGTGAAACCGTTCCCCCGACTCGGCGTGGATGAGATACCAGTCGATTTCCATCGGGAGTGGCCCCGCGAGGTCTTTGGCCTCTCCTGCCTGTAAGCGCTCGCCGAGCGTCATCAACGTGGCCCGAATCGCGCGTACCGCTTGACCCTGTTTTCCCAATTTGAGACGATGCTGTACCTGTCCGATGAACTCGCTGTAGTCCATGATTCCCCCACGCCCATCACGACGGGGTACTACAAGAATCGAGTGGCGCGGTTCGACGGGGGATTTCGACAATTCCGAGACCTCTCACCATGGTTTCAAAACCATCGTTAATAATAAGTATAGATAGATGGTAACAGTGTACATGGAGTTCTCCGAGAAACTCGAATTCGGTCACGACGACCGCCGACGAATCTACGAGTATGTCGAACGCCACGGGACGGCGAACGTAAACGACGTACAGGATTCGCTCCGCATCGACCCCAGCGGGTTCCGTCATCACATCGCCATCCTTCGCCGTGACGGCTACCTCACGGAGGAGGACGATGCCCTCTCCGTCGCACTCGAAACCGGCGCGGAGGAGGAGTTCAACGACGAGGACGTCGAGTTCGTCATCCGCCCTGCCCGCCAGGAGGACCTCTCGGGGATCGTCGGCGCGATTCGACAAGTCGCCCAGGAAGGGTCGTACATCGTCGCCGAGACCGTCGCCGACGAGATCGATCATCAGGAAGCCCTGCTCCGGCACAACGACCTCGAATCGCGGATGTTCTTCGTCGCGACCGTCGGCGACGAAGTCGTCGGCTGGGTTCACCTCCACGCCCCCGAACTGGACAAACTCAGTCACACCGCCGAACTGACCGTCGGCGTGCTGGACGAATATCAGGGCCACGGCATCGGGAGCCACCTTCTCGAACGCGGACTGGAGTGGGCGGGTGCCAACGGCTACGAAAAGGTGTACCAGAGCGCCCCCTCGACCAACGAGAACGCCATCGACTTCCTCGAAGCCCACGGCTGGGAGACCGAAGCCGTGCGGAAGAACCACTACAAGATCGACGGCGAGTACGTCGACGAAGTGATGATGGCCGTGAAGTTGTAGGCGAGTCCGACCGGCACCGATACGTTTCGTTTTACGAGTGTTTCTCTAACGCCGTGAGCGACCACTTCGTGAGTAACCGCTCCGTGAGCAACTATCGAACCGCATCACGACCGCACAGTACCTCGTGCTCGCGGTTACACCGCTCCCAGTTCGAGGCGCGCGAGGTAAAACCGAGCGCGCGTTTCCCGCACGCGCCGGAGATTACTCCGGCAGTCCTCGGATAAAACAGCGATTCTGATACCCCACCGACATCCTGACGACGAAAAATCTGAAGACTCATTTCGGTTCGGCCACGACAACTCCCTATGAGCGACGAAAGCCACGACAACGTCGTCCCCGGGAGCGAGGAGGAAATCGCTTCCCCCGACGTTGCAGGCTACGATTTCAAGGGCGAGTTCGACTTCTTCGACATGCTGTCGTCGTACGAGACGACTGGATTCCAAGCGAGCCACCTGTACGAGGCGATCGAGCTGATTCGAGCGATGCGCGAGGAGGGCGCGGAGATTTATCTCACCTTCACCTCGAACATCGTCTCGTCGGGGCTTCGGGAGGCCGTCGCCTACCTCGCCCGGGAGGACCTCATCGACGTGATGATCACCACTTCGGGATCGATCACCGAGGACGTCATCAAGACCGAAAAGCCGTTCAAGATGGGCGAGTGGGACGTGGACGAGGCCGAAATGCGCGAGCGGGGTATCAACCGCCTCGGCAACATCTTCGTCCCCTCCGACCGCTACGTCTGGTTGGAGTCCTACCTCAACGACTTCTTCGAGGACTTCTTCGCCGAGGAGAAGGTCCGCACGCCGACGGCGTTCTCCCGCGAACTCGGCGAGACGCTGGACGACGAGGACTCCATCCTCTCGAACGCGGCGGACAACGACATCCCCATCTTTTGTCCCGCCCTGACCGACGCGGAGGTCGGTAACTTCCTCTACTACTACCGACAGGGCTACGACTCGGACGTCGGCATCGAGATTCTGGACGACTACGACAGCCTCATCGAGAAGGGCCTGCTCGCGGACAAGACCGGCCTCATCGTCCTCGGTGGCGGCGTCCCCAAGCACCACGCCATCATGACCAACCTCTTCCGCGGCGGCGCGGACTACGCGGTGTACGTTTCGACCGGCATGGAAGGCGACGGGTCGCTCTCCGGTGCCCCACCGCACGAGGCCGTCTCGTGGGGGAAGATCAAGGAGGAAGCGACGAACTACGTGCAGGTCGAAGCCGAGGCGACGCTCGTGGTTCCGATGATGCTCGCTGGCGGGTTCAAAGTCGATTAGAAGGCGAGCAGCAAAGACGATTTTTGGAAATCTTGTGAGCGACGCTCTGACGAGCCATTCGTTCGCTCGTTGCACTTGCTCACGAAGACCTCGCGCGGGCGCACTACCGTGTGTGCTTTCGCACCGTGTGGTTTCCCAGTAGCGCACAGTCCGTCCAACCGGGTGGCGCGCGCTGACGAGAGGGTTCGACCAGCGGTTCGGTCGAACCCTCTCGGAAAATCCGTGCGAGGGATGACGGAGGGACCGCTAGGGACCGGAGGAATCGGTGGGGAGGGTGTGGCTGTCGCGGTGCGGTTTGGGGTGGGACTGAAAGGGGCCACCCGCTCACGCAACGCATGGTCGTCTCAGTGACCCCTCGCGGCGAACCGAACGGAGTGAGGTGAGCCGGGATGTCGCTGAGCGGCCGCGAGCGGGCGGGGGCTTTCGAGGTGGTCTTCTCGGTTACTGTATTCGCAATCTAAGCGAAATCCTTTCGTCGTGAACGATTCGAGCAGTTCCCTCGAACCACCTCTCGCCACAAAAATCGAAAGACAGTTCCGACCCTCTGTGGTACCACAAAGCATGATTTCTATCGCGCTCGCGGGCAAACCGAACGCCGGGAAGTCCACCTTCTACAAGGCGGCCACGCTGGCCGACGTGGACGTGGCGAACTACCCGTTCACGACCATCGACGCGAATCGCGGTGTGAGCTACGTCCGAACCGATTGTCCCTGTCTCGAACGGGACGAGCGCTGTGACAACGACAACTGTCACGACGGGAAGCGCTACGTTCCCATCGAACTACTGGACGTGGCCGGATTGGTTCCGGGGGCACACGAGGGCCGCGGACTGGGCAACCAGTTCCTCGACGCGCTGACGAACGCGGACGCCATCGTCAACGTCGTGGACGCCTCCGGCGGGACGAACGAGGAGGGCGAACCCGTCGAAATAGGGGAGTACGACCCCGTCGAAGAGGTCGATTTCATCGAGGAGGAGATGGACCAGTGGCTCACTGGCATCATCGACCGCAACTGGGAGAGCGTGGTGCGCCAATCGCGCTCGCCGGGATTCGACATCGACGAGGCGCTCGCGGACATGCTGACGGGGTTCGGAGCGACGGAACACGACGTGACGACGAGTCTCCGCGGCTTGGAGTATCCCGGCGACCCGCAGAAGTGGACGGACGAACACCGCGTGGCACTGGCCCGCGACATCCGCGCCCGGACGAAGCCCATCATCCTCGTGGCGAACAAGGCCGACATCGCACCCGAGGAGAACATCGAGCGACTCCGCGAAACTGGCAAGATGGTCATCCCCGCGACCGCCGAGGGTGAACTCGCGCTCAGGCAGGGTGTCGAGGCGGGCGTGGTGGACTACGACCCCGGCGACGAGGATTTCGAGGTGGTCGGCGACCTGAGCGATCAACAGCAAGCCGGACTGGAACAGATTCGCGACGTCATGCACGAGTGGGGCGGGACGGGCGTCCAGGAGAGCCTCGACGCCGCCGTGTACGACCTGCTCGACCGGATCACGGCGTTCCCCGTGCAGAACGATTCGAAGTGGACGGACGGACAGGGCAACGTCCTCCCGGACGCCTTCCTGCTCCCGAGGGGGTCCACGCCGCCGGACCTCGCCTACGCCGTCCACAGCGACATCGGCGACGGCTATCTTCACGCCGTGAACGCCAAGACGAAACGCGACATCAGCGACTCCTACGAACTGGAAGAGGGAGACGTGATAAAAATCGTCAGCACGGCGAAGTAAGCCGCTCGTCCGCTCATCGTCTTTCCTGCACACTGTCTTTCCCGTTCATCATTTTCCCGCTCATCGTCTTTCCTGCACACTGTCTTTCCCGTTCATCATTTTCCCGCTCACCGTCTTTCCTGCACACTGTCTTTCCCGTTCATCATTTTCCCGCTCACCGTCTTTCCTGCACACCGTTTCTCCCGCAGCACGTTTCGATCACCCTATTGACCCATTGATTGATATTGATTCGACCTCTTTCATAAGACGATTATGGCACGCAATCGCACGAACAACGGAGAGTTCGATGTCTGAATCGGCGGGGGGCGACCTCCCATCCCTCCTCGACGAACTCCGGATCATGGCACAGGTGGGCCTCGAATACGCGGACGACCCGTACGACGAGGAGCGCTACGAGCGGATTTTGACCCTCGTAAGCGAATGGTACGGTCGGTCGTACGACCTGCCGCCGGAGGAAGTCCGACAGCGGTTCGCCGAGGAGGTCGGCTACGTCACGCCGAAGGTGTGTGCGGAGGCCGTCATCTTCGATTCGGACGGACGGCTTCTCCTCCAAAAGCGAACGGACGACGGAACGTGGTGCTTTCCGTGCGGATACACCGACCCCGACGAATCACCGGCGGAAACCGCCGTGCGGGAAACGCGAGAGGAGACGGGTCTCACCGTCGAAGTGGACGAGCTAGCCGGAATTCACACGAGAAAGCCCGGAGAGCACGGCCCGCACTGTCTGGTTCGTCACTCCTACATCTGTTCCGTCACGGGCGGCGAACTCCGGGTCTCCCACGAGGGCGAGGACGTACGGTACTGGCACATCAACGACGTCCCGGTTTGGCACAAGGACCACGAGCCATCGGCACGCGCGGCGGCCAGGAAGCGGCGGAACTCGGAGTAACCGCCGAAAGTCGAAGGTCGGAGTCGAGTCGCCCTATCCGTCGTCCACCAATCTCGCGAAGTTTTCGAGCACCCGTTCCCCGCTCGCGTCCGCAAACGACAACTCGTTCTCCTGCCAGCCGAAGTCCTCCGCGATTCGCGGGCGCAACTCGTCCGTGAACTCCGGGTGGAACTGCGTCGTCCACAGCGGTGCGTCCCGATGACGGCTGGCGAAATACTCGTTGTACGCCGTCGAGCCGATGGCCTCCATTCCGGCACCCAGTTCGACGACATGGTCGCCGTGTACCGCCGGAACGACCGACGAAACGCCCTCGAACAGCGGGTCGTCCGCCAACTCGGCCCGAACGAGTCGGTTCGTGAGGCCGCGATGTTCGACCGATCCACCGAGGGCGTCGTTCACCAACTGGTGGCCGAAACAGATTCCCAGCGTCGGAATTTCCCGTTCGATCAGTTCGCGGACCAGTTCGGCCTCCTCCTCCATCCACGGGTACTCGTCGCGCTCGTACACCCCCGCCGTGCTCCCGGCGACGATGACGCCGTCGACGCCCGACAGGGACGGCCGCCCGCCCGCCGTCACGTAGTCGTACACCTCGTGATCCGGCAGTAACGACTCCATCGTGCGGACGAAGTAACGATAGTCCGGGTTCACCTCGTTCTCCAGTACGAGCAGCATGGGTGAGATTCGGTTTGGGGGTGATAAAAAGCTACGCGAGTACGTCAAACCTTACTCGTCGGCGAAGTCGAGCGAGACGCTGTTGATGCAGTATCGTTTGCCGGTCGGTTCCGGGCCGTCGTCGAAGACGTGGCCGAGGTGGCCGCCGCAGTTCGCACAGACGACTTCAGTCCGGACCATTCCCTGGCTGGTGTCCTGTCGTGTCTCGACGTTGTCCTTGGGAACGTCGTAGAAACTCGGCCAACCGCAGTGTGAGTCGTACTTCGTGTCCGAATCGAACAGTTCCGCGCCGCACCCGGCACAGACGTAGGTACCGTCGTCCGTTCTATCGAGGTGTTCGCCGGTATGGGGGCGTTCGGTACCCTGCTCGCGGAGGACGCGGTACTCCTCGTCGGTCAGTCGTTCGCGCCACTCCTCGTCGCTCTCCGGTAGGTCGGTGGACGGTTGTTCGCTCATGGTCTCACCTAGTTCCTGCGGCGGGATAAACTGCCTGCACAGGGGGCCAGCAAATTCATGTTTTGAGCGATTGACAATGCGGACGATATGAGTTTGACTACCGAGAAAGGCATCATCGGACATCTCGTGGGGGAAAACTGTCAATGGTGCGACGACGGCACACTCGTTCACGACACGTACAAAGGAAACGAAGCGGCGATTTGCGACAACTGCGAGACGCCTACCGCACAGCTTTGGTAGGGATCCGCGGGCGATCTCTCCTACCGAATTCACTTTTTCGTCCCGAACAAGAAGACGAAACTCCGCGAGCGGTGCCAGCGGAACCGTACGCGAACGAGGGAACGGCTTTCGTGAACGGGAGTACGGCTTTCGTGGTGTTCTCAGCGAACCGCGTTTCGAAGGTCGTCGTACGACCCCGTCTCGGTCACGTGTTCGACGTTCTCGGCCAGGATGTCCGCGAGGCGGGCGAAGTATTTCGGCGTGTGGCCCGCCATGTGCGGCGTGATGAGCACGTTATCGAAGTTCCACAGCGAGTGATCCTCCGGCAACGGCTCCGGGTCGGTAACGTCTAGCGCCGCGCCGCGAATCGCGTTGCCGCGGAGCGCCGAAACGAGCGCGTCCGTCTCGACCACTTTTCCGCGTGCGATGTTCACCAGGACGGCGTTCGGCGGGAGGGTGCTGAACTCCGCGGTCCCGATCAACCCGCGCGTCTCCGGCGTCAGCGGACAGGCCAGCACGAGGTACTCCGTTCGGGAGAGCGCGTCGTGTAGACCGTCGAAGCCGACCACTTCGTCCGTCGGGCCGCCCTTCTCCGGCGAGTACCGAACGCCGATGGTCTCGACGCCGAACCCGTCCAACCGCTCGGCGATGGCCCGTCCGATGGCACCGAGTCCGACGATGGTTACGGTGCTCCCCTGCAGTTCGTGTGCCTGAAAGTGCCGCCATTCGCCGTGTTCCTGTTGTCGTTCCGCGCGGAGGAAGTTCCGGGTGAACGTGAGTATCGCGCCGATGACGTGCTCCGCGATGTTCGGCCCGTGAACGCCGGAGGCGTTCGTCACCGCCACGCCCCGCGATTCGAGCGCGTCGAGCGGGAGGTGTCCCGTTCCGGCGGACGCGGCGGCGAACAACTGGAGGTTTTCGGCGCAGGAAATCAGGGCCTCGTCGATTTCGAGGCCGGTCACGATTTCCGCATCGACGATGTACTCGCGTTCCTCCTCGGGGGTTCTCGCTCGAACGATTTCGTGGTTCGGCAGTCGCTCACGAAGTTCGGCAACGTAATCGGACATCGGCATGCCGTGCGTTCCTCTGCTCAGTACGAGCACGGTCGGTGCCTCGGATCCGGTTTCGGCGTCGGTCATACACCCGGTTTCTCGCCGGAAGGAAATAGAAGTAGGTGTCCCGGAACATCATACCTCCGTCCTGGCGTTCGAGCATCACACGACGGTCGAATTGCAGACTGACGGTCGAATCACGGATGGACGGTCGAATCACGGATGGACGGTCGAATCACGATGTGGTGGCGAGAGGTGGTCTGCCAGAAAGTCGTACACTCGCTGTCGGGAATCCCGGGCGAATCGCGATTCGTTGAGTTCGAAGTCGTGACCGCCGGGAGCGTCGTCGTAACACTCGTATTCGAACTCCGCGCCGACGTCGCGCAGGGATTCGACGAGCGACTCGACTTCGGAGTGATGGACGTCGCCGTCGTGGTCGTCGCGTTGATCCGGAGCGGGGTTCCCGTGGCGACTGCTTGATGGGCGGGCGAACGCTTGCGGTACCGGTCCGGGTCGGCGTCCGGCGTGGTACCGAGGTGATAGTTCGCCGTGTACAGGCGGTGGTATCCCTCGTCCTTGTACTTCCAGCGCTCCAGCAAGTCGGAGACGGGTGCGCCAGCGTAGGCGACGGCGTAGGAATCGGGATACCGAAACACGGACAACAGGGCGTGTAACCCGCCGTGGCTCCACCCCACGACGCCGATCCGTTCGTCGTCGACCTCCGCTCGGTCGGCGGCCCAGTTGCGCGCGGCGAGCGTGTCGGCGATCTCGTGGCCGCCGTAGTCGATGGCTTCGTAGTGTTCGCGGCCGTATCCGGTGCTTCCACGATACTCAGGAGAAACGACGACGTACCCCTCGTCGAGCAGTTCCCGAACGACGCTCACGTACTTCGTCGAGAAGTTGTCGTGAATCCCACCGTGGACGAGGACGATTGCGGGGCGCGACGAAGCGGTATCGTCGTCCGAGGAACTGTCGCCCGGGAAAAACGCGTACGTCGGAATTTCGAGTTCGACATCGGTGTTCGGAATCGGGGGACCGAGCAGGGTGAACTTCCGAACGCGAGCGTCGGGGAGTTCGTGATACCAGCGGTTATCGTCCGTCTTCTGCTGGAGGATGTCGAGTCGATGGTCGAGTCGGTTATCGAACTCGTTGCCGTCGGTCCCGCCAAGCCATCGGTGTACGTCATCGGCGTGATCGTCCATTATCGAGACCATGACCGCCCGGATGATAAATACAGGGTGGATATGGGTAGAAATATATATGTTTTCCGGTTTGGGTAATTAGCCCCACGAAATCGACCACCGGTCGCCGTTCACGGGATCGAGTCGGTCTTATTCTCGTTCGCTTCGCTGTCGACGGACTTCCCGAACCAGTGCGCCGACTCCGATCGCGAGGACGCCGAGGGCCAACACCCACGGCCCTGTCTGTCGGTCTCCCGGTTGCTTGGACACGCTATTCTCTAATCGGGCTGTGGGATCCGTTGATGTCCCACTCGTGAATACAGAAGGGTCGTCCTTCGTTCCCCGTGATCTTCCAGTTGTGGTCCGATTCGTCCCACGAGTCCTCCCGTCCGCACGCCACGCACTGCCGTCGGTTGGGTCGGTTGAGTTCAGCCATCATACCCGAGAAACGACGTGCAGGCACTTAAGCAGACGGCAACAGGGCATTTTACCGCGGGCGTCGAACGTCCCATCGATGCTCCGAAGACGGACCTTCCTCGTCGGCGTCGCTGGGGGAGGCGTGGCCCTGTCGGGGTGCACAGGCGTTCGCCACGATGGGAACGACCGGACGACGCGAACGGAATCGAGGCCGAACACCATGACGGAATTCAAAACGACCGCGTTCGAGGACGGCGGCCGCGTGCCGACCGAGTTCACCTGTAGCGGAAAGGACCGCTCGCCACCGCTCGAAATCTCGTCGGTCCCGAACGACACGGAATCGCTCGCCATCATCGTCGACGACCCCGACGCACCGAGCGGAATCTTCACCCACTGGTTGCTGTGGAACCTCCCGCCGAACACCCACCGGATCGGGGGCGGCGTTCCGGGATCGAAGACGGTCGATTCGCTCGGCGGGGCACGACAGGGGACGAACGGATTCGACGAAATCGGTTACCGCGGTCCCTGCCCGCCGAAGGGCGACGGCCCGCACACCTACCGATTCACGCTGTACCTGCTCGACGAGAAACTCGGACTCGACGCGGGTGCGAAACGCGACGTCCTATTGAACGCGATGGACGGGAAACGACAGGGTAGCACCCGATTCACGGCGAAATTCGGACGGGGATAGTGAACTTATTTCGTCCCACGACGGTGACGACCAGTAATGAACGATTTCTCTGTACGCCAAGAGCAGGCGACCGAGATCGATGAAATCAGCGACGTCGTCGCCGCGGCGTTCGGCCGCCGCGACGAGGCGGACATCGTTGCGGCACTCCGCGAGTCGTCCGAATTTCGTCCTGCGTTGTCGCTCGTCGCTCACCGTGACGACGAAATCGTCGGCCACGTCATGTTCACGGACGCCACGCTCGATGACGACGAAGAACGAGGGGCGCTCGTGCTCGCGCCGCTCGCCGTCGCGCCCGACCACCAGCGTTCGGGCGTCGGGAGCCGACTCGTCCGAATCGGCCTCGACGCGCCCGGACGGCGGGTGACGACCTCGTCTTTCTCCACGGAGATCCGAACTACTACGGACGGTTCGGATTCACGGCGGCCGTCGCCGCCGGGTTCGAGAATCCGCTCGACTCGTCCGACGAAGCGTTTCAGGTGTTCGACCTGGCGGGCGATGGGTCGGATGAAACCTCGGGGATTGCCACGGATGAAACCATAAGGACGCTTACCTATCCGGCTCCGCTCCGGGAGTGAAATCTCATTTCTCTTCTCGGTTCTCGGTTCCTGATTCCCGATTCCCCGTTCCCCATTCCCGATTTTCGGCCGCCAGTCGATACAGCGAAGTTACCGGGGAAACGATTTCACATTCCATGATAAAGATGGTCGATTTGCTGGTCCGCAAGGACGGCATGAGCCACGAGGAGTTCGAGGAGTACTGGCTGGACGAACACTCCGAACTGGCGAAGGAACTCCCCAACGTCAAGAAGTACGTTACCTCCGTCTCGAAGGACCCCGAGAAGGCGGGCTACGACGGCGTCCTCGAACTCTACTTCGACTCGACGGCGGACATGAAGGCCGCGTTCGACTCCGAGAAGGGAAAGGAAGTCATGGCCGACGCCGCGGAGTTCATCGACATGGAACAGGGTCCGACGCTCATCCTCGACGAGACGGTACAGTTGGACGAACTAAACTAGTCGAACCAACGTAGTTCGGGGAAAGGGACACCCTTTTTCGTGTCGTAGCGAACGCATGGAGATAGTCCGCCGTCAATCGTTCTCGTGGCGCGAAGTGCCTGCCCTGCTCGTGAGCATCGTCGTCTGTGAACTGGCGGGAATCGTTCCCTCGATACTGACCGCAACCTCGGTGGCGACGTGGTACACGACGCTTCAAAAACCCGGATTCACACCGCCGAGTTGGGTGTTCGGACCGTTGTGGACGACGCTGTATCTCTTGATGGGAATCGCGCTCTATCTCGTCTGGCGACGAGGTGACAACCGATTCGCGCTGGGTGTTTTCGCCGTTCAACTCGTCCTGAACGCGAGTTGGACGCTCGTCTTCTTCGGCATGCAGTGGCCCGCGGGAGGACTGGCCGTCATCCTCGCCCTGCTCGTCGCCATCGTCGCGACGATGGTCGCGTTCGCTCGCATCGACCGGCGGGCGGCCGCGCTGCTCGTCCCCTACCTCTGTTGGGTCAGCTTCGCCACCCTGCTGAACTACGAACTTTGGCGGCTGAACTGAGCGAGGAGGGAGAAACCGGGAACGTCGGGGTTAAAAGTTCTCGGCCGCAAGGGAGGTGTAATGAGCGAACAGAGCGAGTACAGCGAGGGAGACCTCCGAAACACCGGGATGGCTCTCAAACACGACCGGGAATGGGATTACGAACTCGAACGCATCATCGAAGCGGTCGAGGAGCGCGACGCCGAAAAAGTGGGACTGCAGTTCCCCGAGGGACTCAAACGCCGCGGCCCGCAGGTGGCCGACGACCTCCGCGAACTGCTCCCCGACGACGTGACGATTCTTCTCTCGGGGCAACCCTGTTACGGAGCCTGTGACCTGGACACCTACCTGATGAAGCGCACCGACGTGTTCGTCCACTTCGGCCACTCGCCGATGAAGAACACGGACAAGGTCATCTACGTCCCGCTGTTCTCGAACGTGGACGTCTTCCCCATCATGGAGGAGTCGATGGAGGAACTCGAAGTCGGCGATATCGGCCTCGTCACGACCGCTCAGCACATGAACCAGTTCGAGCGGATGCGGGAATGGCTCGAAGAGCGCGGCTTCGACGTGCACACGCGGCGCGGCGACGACCGACTCACCCACGAGGGACAGGTTCTCGGCTGCAACTACGCCTCGGCGGACATCGACGCCGACCAAGTGCTGTACGTCGGCGGCGGGAAGTTCCACCCGCTCGGACTGGCGATGGAGCATCCCGACAAGACGGTCGTCATCGCCGACCCCGTGAACAACGTCGTCACCGTGGCGGACACGGAAAAATTCCTCAAACAGCGCTACGGCGCGGTCCACCGCGCGATGGACGCCGAGAAGTGGGGCGTCATCTTCTGCACGAAAATCGGACAGGGTCGCTGGGACGTCGCACAGGACATCCTCGACGGGAACGAGAACGCCTACCTCATCACGATGGACGAGGTGACGCCGGATAGGTTGAGAAACTTCGACATGGACGCCTTCGTCAACACCGGGTGCCCGCGCATCACCACCGACGACGGTCCGCGATTCCACAAGCCCATGCTCACGCCCGGCGAGTACGAAATCGCCGTCGGCAACGAACCGTTAGATTCCCTCGAATTCGACACCTTCCACGGCACGTGGTAGGAAAATATTTGTAGCGCTTTTCTCTCCTTTCTCGCCGCAACTCCGTCCAGGATATCTCTCCCTTCGTTTCGATGACACTCGAATTCTCGATTCGCGGACCGAACTCCCCGCTCTCATACTCGTCCAGTGCCGACCACAAAAGCGTTGCATTCCAAAGTCTTAATGCAACGGAAATGCGTACCATTTAGTATGGTAGAAAACACGGAATCTGCCGAAGCTGAAGAACAACCCATGACGGAGCAACCGCTGACCAGCGGCCACGTCGAACGAACCATCCTGAACCATATGGTCGGCGACGACTCCGAACGCTCAACGCCGACGACCGTCGGCGGCGTGTTGGACGACATCGCGGCGGTCATCAGGCGAGGCGAATACGGCAACATCGGCCCGCGGACAGCCGAAAGCGGCACGGTCCGCCAATCGACCATCCGACGGACGTTCACGCAACTCCGCGAGAAAGGGCTCGTCCGGCGCGTCGAGGAACTCTCCGAGTCGGAACTACGGGAGGATCGATTCGATTTGGGAACCTCAAATGGCGACCGCGCCGACCCGAACGCCTACTCCGAAACTTCGGACGACTCCCGCGTCACCGACTGGATTCTCACCGACAACGGCCGTCAGGAGGTCGAACGCCTCGACGCGCGCTACGCCGCCGAACTGGACGAACTCGCCGCGCGGTACGGCCGCCCGCGCGGCGAGACAACCGATAGAATCGACGCGTAAATCCGGTTCCGTGTTTCGTGCTCTGATTCACTCCTTCGTCGTTCGTCAGAACTGCGTCGGAACGGGTTCTGACTGGGTCCAGTTCGCTACGCTCACTGAAACTGCGAAAAAGCGGAGCTTTTTCTGGCTCTCCTTCGCTTCGCTCATCGAAACTCCCCAACGACCGCAGGCATACACCCGTCGCCGGGTTCGTGATACGAGAAGTGGTCGGGGACGTAATCGACGTTGTGGTCCTCGTAGTTCTCCGGCGGCGTCCCTTCACATCCCGATTCCCCGACGGCGGAGTCGAACTCGGCGGTTCCATAGGCCCACGTGAGCACCTGATCGTCGGATTTCCAGAAGTTGTCGAACTCGCCGACGACGTTGGCGATGGCGGGACCGTACTCGCCGTCGACGGCCACCGATTCGTCGTCGGCGGCCCCGCCCAGCAGGGTCGCCGATTCGACGTAATCGCTGTAGCCGAGCGAGTCGAGCGCCCCGATGGTCGATGGGACGACCCGCCCGCCGAGCGAGTGGCCGATGAGGCGGACGCGAGCGCCGGTTCGGGCGCGGTAGTCGGTGATGAAGTTGGCGAGTTTCGCGCCGTTTCGCTCCGCGATGTCCGTCGCGGGCCACCACTGGTCGATGCGCGTGTCCGAGTCGTAACTGAACCCGATGACCGGATGGGTGTAGCCGTTGTTCCGGAGTGAGGTTTTGACTGTCTCGAAGTGGTCGGGCGCCTCGTCCGGCGCGACCAACCACCCGTGAACCGAGATGACGACTTCCTCCGGATTCGCGCTCCCGTAGCCCGGTATGTCCCCGACGGTGCTGTAATCCCACTTCGTGTGCCCGTCGGTCAACTCCTCCTCGTACAGCCAGTTGATGTCGAAATGACCGCGCGTCGTCGCGCGGGGGAAATCCGCGGGTCCGGTGATGTCCCCGTCGTCGCCTTCGAACCCGGCGGCGGTTCCGGTGACGCCGACCAGTCCGACCGCCGCCGCGGCCGTCCCTTTCAGCATGGTCCGACGGGTTATCTCGGTCGTTTCGGTCGCCTCTGAGTTTCTGTCGGTGTCGCGCGGCATGAATTCATAGAGCCCATTCCAGATATTAAATCTGTTGCAAAATTCGTTAGGGTTTCTGTTCGCGAGATCGAATACATCCATCCGAGCGGTTTCACGCGTCCTTACGCCCGATTCGATATATCCGTCCCTCGTACTCGATGACCCGCGACTCCGACACGGAAATCGCCGTTCGGTTCACGTCGAGGGTGACCCGGCGAACAGCCGTTTGACCAACCGAGATTACTACTAGACATACACAAACCTTTTTGTATTCCCAGTAGGTATTGTGTGGTAACCATGAGCGTAACTCGTCCATCCACGATCGAAACCGCAATCGAAGGCTGCCGACCCACCGACAAAACCCCGGTAACGCTCGAAGCGACTGCGCTTCCGTCCTCGCGCGACGACCTGCGCGACCTGCAAACGGAACTCGCCGCGAACGATTTCGTCCCGGCCGGTGTGACGGTCGAAGCCTGTTTCGACGCCGACTGCTCGTTCGCCACGCAGGACGAGGCCGACCGGATTCGGGAGTACATCCGAACCGCCGCGTTCATCGGCGCGGGTACCGTCACCGTCGAATTCGATACCGTCGAAGACGAGTCGAAAGTCCGCCCATCCCTCGCCGCGCTGAAGGAGCGTGCCCGCCGCGAAGGCGTCACGCTCGAACTGGACGGACCGCTGACGCTGAACGCCTGATCCGATCTAAAACCTGTCTCTTACGTCGTCCCACCGCGTCCACCCGATCATGGGAAAACGCGCGCTGGAACGACGTCTCTCTGCCGTCTCCACGTTCGACCAGCCACGCGTCGAGTTGGAGCAGTACCCGACACCCGCGGACCTCGCGGCCCACCTCGTCCATCTCGCGGACATCCATCACGATATCGCGGGGAAAATCGTCCTCGACCTCGGAACCGGAACCGGAATGCTCGCCATCGGCGCGGCGACTCGTTTGCCAGCGCGCGTCGTCGGTCTCGACTGCGATCCGACCGCGTTGGCACAAGCGCGGGAGAACGAGCGTCGAGTCGAACCGTCCGCTTCCATCGACTGGCTACTGGGCGATGCGACCCGTGTACCGCTCTACACCGCCGAGTCCGACTCCCCCGTCACCGTCCTGATGAACCCACCGTTTGGGGCACAGGAAGGCAACGAACACGCTGACCGGGCATTTCTCGAAACGACCGCTGACATCGCGGACGTGTCCTACTCGATTCACAACGAGGGAAGTGTGGAGTTCGTCGAATCCTTCGCCGACGACGCCGACGCCGAAGTGACACACGCGTATCGTGCGGAACTGCCGCTCTCGCGGCAGTTCGAGTTCCAGCAACGGGAGCGGACGGTTCTCGACGCCGAGGTTTTCAGAATCGAGTGGCGTTAGCCGCCGTACTGTTCCTTTTTGGCGACTTCGATGCGCGTATCGTTGACGGCGGCGATGACGTGGTTGTTCTTCTTCCGGGTGAACCTGATACCGTCGATGGTCACCGTCGAGTTTTTCCCCGGCATCGGTG
The DNA here is from genome assembly GCF_001625445.1 of Haladaptatus sp. R4. Classification (NCBI taxonomy): domain Archaea; kingdom Methanobacteriati; phylum Methanobacteriota; class Halobacteria; order Halobacteriales; family Haladaptataceae; genus Haladaptatus; species Haladaptatus sp. R4. Next base: position 473,669 of record NZ_LWHG01000028.1, read on the forward strand.
CTGTGCCGACGGTGGAGTTGTTCTTCGACAATCGCAGGACGAACCGCCCCTTCCGTGGGACGACCGACACGTTGTTCCCGGCGAGGATTGGGTTCGCCGTCACCGAGTCGGACGAGAAGACGTGCTTCCATCGCCCCTTCGGCGACCGAATCCACACCTGATACGCCGCACCGCCGCCGGTGACCGTCCATCCGGTGCGTCGCACCGTCACCGCTTTCGCCCACCCGACGCCGCCGACCCTGACCGTCGCCACACCGTCGTACGCGAGTTGCCCCTTCGACACCTCACGGGACCATATCTCCCGATCCGGGTTGATGACGATGACGCCGCTAGTGTTCACGTCTGTCGTCTCGCCGCCGACCGACACGTCGATGACGGACACCTTGCGGTTCGGCACGTTCTCGGCGTACGTCACGGTGTAATCCCCGACCGTCACACCCGTATCGAGGGCGTCCGCCCTGTTTCGATGGACCGTCGTGAGGTTCAACGGGGCGGCGACACCGGCCATGATGATGATCGGAATCAACAGCAGGACCGTTCCGACCTGTCGCGCGCTCGGCGAGAACGTCCGTTGGTCCGTCGTGCGGACCGCGACGGCGACCAGCGTCGCCAACGTGAGGACGAACAGGACGCCCAGCGCGCGAAAGAGGACGAACGTCTCCATGCCGCGATACCACCAGAGCGCCCACAACGACGATGAGACGAGAACGACGAACCCACCCGCCCACACTCGAAGCGCGCTCGGCCGAACGCCGCGCGACCGGAGGAGATAGACGCCCGCGACCGCGCCGAGGAAGAAACCCATCGTGTGACCCTGAATGGCGATGCCGTACCACCACGGCCGGGAGAAACTCGTCGTCGCGTGTGCGATCGTTTGCGGGTCGTGAAACGCCGAATAGAGTGTCGAAACGACGGTCTGCACCGAGAGCGCGATGACCGTTCCGAGCGGATAGCGGACCAGTGCGAACCCGACGAACGCGAAGAAAACGCCGGAGAAGCCGATGACGGGACCCCACGAGAAGATGCTGGTGAGGAGTCCGATGGCGACGACACCGAGCGGGAACAGGACGAACGCCCGGACCCACGGGTTCGTCCGCCACGAGGAAAACGACGTTTCGCCGTCGTTCGGCGGATAGTGGCCGAAGTAGTACTCGGCCAGCGGCGCGACGGCCAGCGTGCTCGTCATGTTACCGAGCAAGTGGCTCGGTCCGACGTGAGAGAACGGTCCCGTCAGCATGCCGAGCGGGTAGAGATACGACCACGACGCGAACGCGACGGTTACGGGATTGTACCAGTGGTTCCAGCCGTCCTGTACGAACAGGTACACCGCGATGACCCCCGAAACGCTGACGACCGTCCCCCACGGAATTCCGAAGAGAAACCGTTTCCGGAGCGTTCTCCCCCACCGTCCGCGCGGAGGTCCAATCCCCAGACGACGACCATGGAAACCAACAGGCCGAGCAACAGGCCGAGTTGCATCGGCCACCCAGCGAACGGCGACACCATGTTCGGACCGTGTAACCGCGATACCATAAAACGAACACGTCCGCGGTCGCCGCGACTACCGGCCGGTCGCGTCCGCGGAAAACGTTAGGTCGGTTCGTGAGAACATCGAGGTATGACAACGACGCCGACAGAGGGCGAGACGAGGACTTTCTCGCGGACGTTCACGAACGAAGAGGTCGCCGCGTTCGCCGACCTCTCGGGTGACCGGGGACAGCATCACGTTGAAGGGGAGACGCCGATGGTCCACGGCCTGCTGACGGCGACGCTCCCCACGAAAATCGGCGGCGACATGGACTTCATCGCGCGGGAGATGACGTTCCAGTTTCGACGGCCGGTGTACGTCGGCGAGGAAATCACCTGCGAGACGACGGTCGAAGATGTCGTTTCGAGTCCGGAACGCCACGAGATGGTCGTCTCGTTCGCCTGTAAGAACGAGGACGACGAGGTCGTCCTCGCGGGCGACATCGACGGCGTTATCTTCAGAAATTAGAAGTCCGGCAAGTCGTCGGGCGCTTCGAACTCCGCTTCCCAGTCCACGTAGTTCTCCGCGAGGACGTCACAGACGACCTGTCCGAGTTCGGTCAGCGATGCGTTGATAGACGAGACGGCGTTCCACGAGTCGATGTCCGGGTGGATGTCCCTGACCTTCCAGTCCTCGGGGATGCCCGGCGCGTGGTAGCCAACGCGGTTCGCGAAGTCGTCCCAGAAGAAGTCGAACTCCGAAAAGAGGTCCAACTCCAGCGCGGTTTCGAACTCGCGTTCCTCCAGGTCGGTGTGTTCGGCCCACTGGTCGAACGATTCCTCCCACGCACCCTCGCGGAGGAAGTCTTCCAGTTCGTCGCGGTGGTAGTCCCGCTCGCCCGCGACCGACACGTCATCGTACTCCTGAACGTCCGTCTCGGCCTGAAGCGTCGGCGGATCAGGGGCAGGTACGTCGAGTCCCATGAATCCGGATAGAACGGGTGCTCGGATAAGCGTTCCTTCAGGGCAGGCACGGTAGGTGTGGATTTCGACCGCGACGAATCGCCGGAAATCGAAGTTACGTTCCCGAAAACAGCCGTTACACGCGTGGACGGTCGGGGAGGTTTATCCACGTTCTGGCCGACGAACGATCCGGAATGAGGGACACGACACGTACACTCGGAGTCACGCTCGTCGCAGCGCTACTCGCCGTCGGTGCCGGGTTCGCCGGTATCGGGGCGATGGCCAGCGGCGGCGGTACGACGACGAGTCAAACGACGATGGGGAATGGAACGACGTACGCAACGACAACCAATACGACGACCGCGATGGGCGGAACGACCACGGCGGCAGCGACGTCCACGACGGCCAACGAGACGATGACGACTGCCGCGAACCGGACCACGAGTCGGACGACGTCGAACGGAACGACCGCCACGAATCGAACGACGACGTCGAACGGAACGGGGAACGCACAGGTTCGTGTCGCGCACATGTCGCCGGACGCGCCGCCGGTCGATGTCCTCGTGGACAACGAGACGGCCGTCTCCAACCTGTCCTACGGGAACGTGACCGACTACACGAGTCTCCCGGCGGGCGAGCACAACGTGACGATCACCGCCGCGGGCGACCCGAGCACCGTCGTCTCATCGAACAACGTGACGTTCGACGCGGGCACGAACTACACCGTCGCGGCGACCGGATTGCTCTCGGGAAGCGGTGATAACGCGTTCGAGTCGGTGGTGTACGAGGACAACTTCACCGCGCCCGGACAGGGGAACGCCTCCGTCCGTCTCGTCCACGAAGCCATCGGAGCGGGACCGGTGGACGTGACTGTCAAGGGGACCAACACCACGTTGTTCGACGACGTGTCGTTCCGCAACGCGACGGCGTACAAGGAAGTTCCGGCAGGTGACTACACGCTTGAGGTCCGTCGCGCGACCGCGAACGACGACGGAACGGTGCTCAAGACGTTCGACGTCACGCTGAACGAGAGCACCGCCTACTCCGCGTTCGCGGCGGGATACGTCGACCACGATCTCGTCCCGCAGGGGACGCCGGACAGGCCGTTCGACCTCATCCTCGTTACCGACTTCACGGCAGCAGGGAACGTGACGACCACGCCGCCGACGGCTACAGCGACGACGACCGCAACGACCTCGACGACCGCAACGGCCACATCCACGACGCCACGAACGACGAGTTCGATGGGCACGATGACGACCACGTCGACGAACGCGACGACTGAAACACCAGCAACGAACGCGACGGCCACCTCGACGCAAGCGACGACGATGACGGAGAACACGACCACCTCGTCCACTACAACTACCACGACCAGCAAGTAGACCACCCGCCGTTTTTTTGAATTCGTGAGCGTCAGACTCGTGGATAATAATAAGTGTGTTGAGTAATACTAGTTGACAAATGAACGGACGTCGAGCGATCGAATACGGCCCGTACGCTGTCGCGGCGGGTATCGCATTGACTGCCGCTCTCGTAACCGGGGTGTTCGACTTCGTTCCCGGTTTGGGGTGGTTCTTGCGAGCAGTCGCGTCGATTCTCCCGGTTCGTGGACCGAACTTGTCGCTGTTGTTCGTCGGGCTTCCGCTACTACTCGCGCTTTCGCTCGTCCTTCGAGCCGCGTGCGTCACCGCGCCCGTCAATGTGATGCTCGCGGTTGCCGCCGTCCCCTGTTTGCTCGTCTGCCTGTGGGCGTTGTATTCGGCCGTTTTCACCAGTTCTGGCGTCTATTTCGGAGGTCTCTTCGCCATGGTTGCGGAGACGTTGTTGGCCATCGCCGTCCTCGTCGACGGACTCCTCTCACGGGTCGGTGCGTTAGCCTCGGTTCGTCGGCGAACCCGGTTCCCCGACTGAGTCACCGGTTCCGTGCCCCTCACTCCTATCGCGGCGCTCGACCGAAACCACGCCTCAGTCGATTCGTTCGACGAGTCTCTGGAGTTGTTCGATACGCTCCTCGCGGGCGGTGTCACGAAGCGCCTGCTGGTTTTCGTCGGGACATTCGAGTTCGGGAACGGGCGTCGGCTTGCCGTCGTCGTCCAGCGCGACGAAGGTGAAATACGACGTCGTCGTCTCGCGGTTGATTCCCTTGCGCGGGTCCTCCGCGTGCACGTCCACCTTCACGTCGATGCTCGTCCGGCCGGTGTCGAAGACGAACGCCTCCACGACGGCGACCTCGCCGCGGTCGATGGGCGAGATGAAATCCACGTGGTCCATCGACGCCGTGACACATTGGTTCCCGCAGAATCGCATCGCCGAGATCGCGCCACAGATGTCCATCCAGTGGAGCACCGCTCCCCCGAGTGCCCGGTCGAGGTTGTTGGTATCGTTCGGCAGGAGCAGTTCGGTCATCTCGGTGTACGAATCCATCAACGTCGCCGTGTCTGCCATACGTCCACTTCTCGGGCGTCGTACTTAGTTCGTCCCAGTTTTGCGCGCCAGAGTTATGCGCGTCGCCGACCGCTAGTACCCCAATGAGTCGGGAGCGGACGAAGCCGGAATCGAAACTATTGGCGACCGAGAAAGTCGTGTCAGCGATCGGCGATGGGATCTATCAACTCGACCCCGACGGCCGCTTCGTCGCGGTCAACGACGCAGTCACCGAAACGACCGGTTACGACCGCGAGGAACTGCTCGGCGAACACGTTTCGCTTCTCGTGGACGGTGCCGACGTGCGACGCCTCGAAGACGAAATCGCGGATCTGCTGTCGAGCGACCCGGACGGGGTTCGAACGACCGAGTTGTTGCTTCAGGGAGCGACCGGGGAGGAAGTCCAGTGTGAGATCCGTTTTTCGGTGGTGCTGTCCGACGGGGAGTTCCTCGGCACGGTCGGCGTCACCCGCGACACCTCGTGGAAAAAGCGACGGGACGCCGCGCTGAAGGCACAGCGCGACGAACTGACACAACTCCGCCACATCAACGCCGTCGTTCGAAGCATCGACCGCGCCGTCGTCCGCGCGGACACGGTCGAAGGGATCGAACAAGCCGTGTGTGACCGCATCGCGGCCGCCGAACCGTATCGGTTTGCGCTCATCTCCCGTTTCGACCCCGAACTCGAAACCCTCACGCCCGAGGTATGGGCAGGTATCGGGGAGGAATACGCCGAGAACCTGCGAGAGGCCGACTTCATCGATTCCGACGGTGAAGCCGTGGAAGCGACCAGAACGCGCTCGGTGCAGGTCGTACGAGACGCCACGACGGAAGTGCACGACTGGAAGGGTCCCGTTTCGGACACCGGTCGTTGGTCGATGGCGTTCGTTCCGCTGGTCCACGACCGGACCGTTTACGGCGTCCTCGGCGTGTACTCCGACCGCCCGTTCGCGTTCGAGGGGCCGGAGCGTGACGTGTTGGACGAACTCGGCGAGATGGTCGGCTACGCGCTCTCGGCGGTCAAAACCCGATTGGCGCTCGTTGGTGACCGAACCATCGAACTGACGTTCCAGTTCTCCGACGACGAGTACCTCTTCACCGTTATTTCGGAGGAGTTGGACTGCGTCGCTCGGTTCGAGGACGCGATACTGCATCCCGACGGAGCCATGCTGTTGTACGTCTCGATAGAGGGTGCCGATCCCGAGCACGTCCTCGACTTCTGTCGGGAGTTCGGCGTCACGCATCTTCGAGGGATCAGCGAGCGGGAGGACGAATGCCTGCTGGAGATACGCTACGACGAGCCGATGGCATTTTCGGTGCTGACGAACCACGGCGGTATCATCCGGTCGGCAACTGCGGAGGACGGGGTCGCACGCGTTACCGTCGACATGCCGGAGACGGGCAACGTCCGCGAAGTCGTCAAAGCCATGACTGGTGTGTTCGAGAATTCCGAACTCATCTCCCGACAGACGATCGAACAACCGACGGAAACGCGCGCCCGGTTCCGCGACACGCTCGAAGACCGACTCACCGAGCGTCAACGAACGGTTCTCACGACGGCGTATCGAGCCGGATACTACGACTGGCCACGCGGGAGCACCGGAGAGGAACTCGCAGAATCGCTCGACATCGCTCCGCCCACCTTGCACAAACACCTCAGACTCGCCGAGCGAAAGGTGCTATCGGGAATCTTCGACGAGCGGGATCGGGACTAATCGTTTAGCCTTCCTACTCAATGCCGTTCGGTGGTTGGTCTCTGGTATGACAATCGATACTCTGCCGAGGAAAAACGACGGTGTACGATTGGACGAGACGTCCCCATCCTCTCTCGACACGCTCTTCAAGGTGTTCTCGGAACCGACTCGGCGCGAAGCGGTCGTTCTCCTGCGACGTGAAGACGACCCCCTCTCCGTGATGGACCTCGTCGACCGTCTCGACGGCGATGCCGACCGCATACGGATCGCGCTCGTCCACGTTCATCTCCCGTTGTTGGATCGTGTCGGAATCGTCGACTGGGACCAAGCGAGGGAGTCGGTCGAATTCGTGGACTTCCCCGACGAGTACGACGAACTGTTGAACGTCGTCGAGCGAGATGTCCAACAGTAATCACCTACTATCGAACCCCTCTTAAAAACTCAACTATTGAACGCATAATCGCATGCGAGTCGATATAATATGTTCACGAGTGAATCAATCCGTGTTGAAAGGAACATCCGAACCGGTCGCGTCGGCCCAGTACTCGTGGGGTAGCGACATGACGCTCGTCCAGACTATCGTCGAGACGATGTCGTCGGCGAGCGGTCGATCACCTGAAGAGCTACCGCCGCTTCATCACGTCGTCGATGTCGACGCCCTCGAATCCGTCTTCGGTCCCCGTGGTAACGGCCAGCACCGGTCCGTTACAGGCGAAATCTCGTTCATGTACGAGGAGTACGAAGTCGTGGTCGAGAGCCAGGGCCGCGTCCTCGTCCACGTCGCCGATTAGTTCAATTCGCCGTCGAGATGCGTAGAAAAATTGCCTTATCATCGATACTGGTAAAAATAGCGAGAGAGTACGGAGAGTGATGACCGACCAGCGCCCGCCGTCATCCGGAGGCGGCGAGGGAAACATACGAGTAGTCGGAACGGCCCACGTCTCTGAAAAAAGCGTCGAACGAGTCGAAGAAGCCATCGAGGAGGACCAACCGGAGATTGTCGCCGTCGAACTCGACGAAGGACGGTACCGGCAGATGCAGGGCGAGGTCGCGGAGGACCTCGACCCATCGGATTTACTCCACGGAAACACCGTCTTTCAGTTTTTGGCGTACTGGATGCTATCTTACGTGCAGGCACGGATGGGTGAGGAGTTCGACATCCAACCCGGCGCGGACATGAAAGCCGCTATCGAGGCCGCGGAACGGCACGGTAGCGGCGTTGCACTCGTGGACCGCGACATTCAGATGACGATTCAGCGCTTCTGGGCGCGGATGAGCGTCCGCGAGAAGCTACGAATGGTGGGCAGTCTCGCCCTCGGGGTGACCGACCCGCTCACCATCGGCCTCGTCGGCGGTGCCGTCTTCGGCGTCTTCTTCGCCATGATATTCGGCGTCTTCCTCTCGCCGCTTCTCGGGTTGAACGGGGCACTGACCTTCGGCGCGGGAACCGGCGCGTTCCAACTCGTCGGTGGCCTCGCGGGTGGCGCGTTCGCCGGACTGGTGCTCGGAAGTCTCGCGCTCTCCATGGGGATGACGCGACGTATCGACCTCGCGCTCGGCGGCGGACTGGTGCTCGGAATCGTCGTCGGTGCGGCGGCGGGCGTCGGCGCTATCAGCCTCGTCGGTGCGGGCACACTTGTCGGAATCGGCGCAGTCGTGCTCCGAATCCTGACGTCGCTCGTCGTCGGCGTCGGTATCGGCATGGTCCTCGGGATGCTCGGCGGATTCCTCCTCGGGAGCGCCCCCGTCGAAGAGGAGGAACTCGACGAGGAGTTCGACATCGAGGACCTGACCGACGGTGACGTGATCACGGCGATGATGGAGGAGTTCCGCCGGTTTTCACCCGGCGCGCGGAAGCCCTCATCGACGAGCGTGACGCGTTCATCGCACACAAACTCGTCGCGCTCCGGGAGGCGGGCCACGACGTCATCGCCGTCGTCGCGCGGGTCACCGCGCCGGGATTCAGGGGTATCTGGACAACCCGAGTACGCTCCCGCCGATGGAGTCGCTGGTCGGTACCGAGAAAGGCAATCGATTCTCGCTGTTCAAACTGCTCGGCTACTTCATTACCGTCGCGTTCTTCGCCTTCTTCATCCTGCTGGCGATGGCGGGCGTGCGACACACGTTCCTCATCGAGGTGTTCGCGGCGTGGTTCCTGTTCAACGGCATCTTCGCCTTCGGACTGGCGAAACTCGCCGGTGCACACTGGGTCAGCGCGCTCGTCGGCGGCGCAATCGCGTGGCTGACCAGCATCAACCCGCTGCTCGCGCCCGGTTGGTTCTCGGGCTACATGGAGCTGAAATACACGCAAGTCAACATCGCCGACATCGCCACACTCAACGAGATCATGAGCGACGAGGAGTTGCCCCTCGGGGACATCATGAACCAGATGCTTGAGGTACCGCTGTTCCGACTCATCGCCATCGTGGCGATGACGAACATCGGGAGCATGGTTGCGACGTTCCTCTTCCCGTTCGTCGTCCTGCCGTTCCTCGGCCCGCAGGTCGGCGGCGTCGCCGAAATCACGCGGCTGATGGTCGAGGGCGCGCACAACAGCGCCGACATCATCTGGGGTGTGCTGTCGTGAGCGGCGGCGTGAATAGTACCGGCGGAGGCGTTCGGTTCAGCACGATAGAAATCCGCGACCTGTTGGTCGCGTGGGTCGCGCTCGGCGTCGCGTTCACGCTGTTTCTCGACCCCGAATTCGGGCAGTCGCTACTCCGTCCCGGCGTGTCCTTTTCGACGTCGGTGTTCGTGAAGGCGTTCGGCGTCTCGCTGCTCACGGCGGGAGTCGGCTTCCTGCTCCACGAGTTGGCGCACAAGGTGGTGGCGATTCGATTCGGTCAGTTGGCCGAGTTCCGCGCCGATTACCGAATGCTGGCGTTCGCCATCGTCGGCGCGCTCGCGGGCTTCCTGTTCGCCGCACCCGGCGCGGTGTACCACACCGGCGGGGTCACGGAGCGCGAAAACGGCCTCATCGCGCTGGCCGGACCGATGACGAACATCGTCCTCGGCGTGTGCTTCTTCCCGCTCATCTTCGTCGGGCCGGACATCGTCACACGCATCGGCTACCGCGGCGCACAGATCAACTTCATCCTCGCAGGGTTCAACATGCTCCCGTGGGGGCCGCTCGACGGAAAGTCGGTGCAACGCTGGAGCACGACGGTTTTCGTCGCGGCGCTGATTCCGAGCGTGTTGCTGGCGCTGTTCGGACTCTTCGTGATGTGACGCGGTTCGTTATGACGGGATGGATTTGGTGGGTTTGCAGTTAGCAAGAATGCGACCTCGAAAACCCCCGCCCACTCACGACGACGTGACTATTCTGGTTTTGCGACCGCAGCGACGACGAAGAAGGCCCAGAAAGCCCCCGCCCGCTCGCTACGACGAGACGTGTTTGATGGGTTTGTGATTTCCGCAACGGCGAACATGACCTCGAAAGCCCTCGCCCGTTCGGTCACTCGTCCCTCGCGCGGGCGCACTGGGGTGCGCCTTCACGCGCCGTGTGATCCACAAGCAACTATTCTGGCCGGGCTGTGTCGCCGCGAGCGAAGCGAGGGGCGGCTCGGGAGAGCAAAGCTCTCCCGGCGTGGAGAGGCCAGAATATCTCGTGGAGCGACCGCGACCAGACGGGGGGCTTTCGGGATCTGCTTCTCGGTAACTGCACTCACAAAACCATCAAATACATCTCAAAGTGGCTAGCTTCATCGAAACCGTCCGTGTGAGCGAACCCGCGAACAGCAAACCTTTACTCACCCGGGACACGCGTTCCACCATGAGCGAGGACGAGGAACTCACCTATTCTGACGCGGGGGTAGACATCGACGCGAGCGAGGCGGCGACGGCGGCCCTCGTCGGTGCGGTTTCGGACATCGACAACACGACCGACTACGCTGGACTGCTCGACATCGGCGACCAGTATCTCGCGTTGGCGACCGACGGCGTCGGGACGAAACTGCTCGTCGCGGAGGCGCTGGGCGACTACTCGACGGTCGGCATCGACTGCATCGCCATGAACGCGAACGACCTCGTGGCCAGCGGCGTCGAACCCGTCGCGTTCGTGGACTACCTCGCCGTGGACGAACCCACGGAGGAGTTCTCCGAACAGGTCGGCAAAGGACTCGCGGCGGGTGCCGAAGAGGCGGGCGTGGCCCTCGTCGGCGGCGAAACCGCCGTCATGCCCGAGGTCATCTCCGGCCTCGACTTGGCGGGTGCCTGTGCCGGACTCGCGCCGAAGGACGCCATCTTTCCCGGCGAGGCCGAGGTCGGCGACGTCGTCGTCGGCTTCGAATCCGACGGCATCCACTCGAACGGCCTGACCTTGGCCCGCAAAGCCGCGACGAAGAATCACGACTACGACGACGAGTTCCCGGACGGCGAGGGCACCGTCGGCGAACAGCTTCTCACTCCGACACGGCTGTACACCTACCTGCTTCCCGCGCTCCGCGAACGCGACGTGCACGCCGCCGCGCACGTCACCGGCGGCGGATGGACGAACCTCCTGCGGATGGGCGAACACGAGTACGAAATCACCGATCCGTTCCCGGTCCAACCGGTGTTCGACTTCGTCCAGGAGGAGGGCAACGTCTCCGACGAGGAGATGCACCGGACGTTCAACATGGGCACCGGCTTCGTCGTCGCGCTTCCCGAAGACGACGCCGAATCGCTGGTCGAAGAGACGGACGGTCGGATCATCGGTTCCGTCGAAGCGGGCGAGAGCGTCGAGATTCGTGGCCTGAGCCTGAACTGACGTCCGGAAGCGGTTCGTTCTGCGGGGATCCGGTCGGGTCGAACTTACAGGTGGAAGGACTCGAAACCAGCTGAATCGCTGCTAAGTCGTATCCTCACGGCGCGAAACTGCTACGTCTTCGAACGGGTATTACCAGAATATTTATTTAATTTGGGTGTGGGGTTTTGTCATGCCCAACCTGTCCCGTCGCGCTCTGCTCGGTTCCGCCGGTACGTTCGCTATTTCGGGGTGTGTGATGGGTTCCGGGGTACAATCGTTCGATTCGGACCACACCATCTGGCTCGAAAACAGGTACGACGAGGAGCGGACGATTCACGTCTGGGTCGTCCGGAAGGCGGCCGACGAAACCGTTTTCTCGACCACTCGACAGGTCGGGCCGGGAGACACGGCCGCGCTGTACAACCTCGAACAGGCCGAGACGACGGACGTGGAGACGTTCCGCGTCTGCGCCCAGATTCTCGATGCCAGTTCGAGCGACACGGGGTACAAACAGTGTACGACGGCCAAGACGAACGCGTGCTACGGGAACGTCGATATACAGATACAGAAGGACGGGTCGGTCGGCATCACCTACGCCATCTGTTGATTCCGCCACGAAGATCCACGACTACGACGACGAGTTCCCGGACGGCGAGGGCAACGTCTTCGACGAGGAGATGCACTGCACCTTCTACATGGGAACCGGGTTCGTCGTCGCACTCCCTGAAGACAATGTCGAATCGCAGGTTGAAGAGACGGACGGAGAAATCATCGGCGCCGTGGCCGAAGGCGAAATCGTCGAGGTCCACGGACTGAGTCTATCGTAATTCGTCTCACCACTTTTTCAACCGAAAGCATTTGTCGTGAAAGTCGCGAGAGTATGTATGAAAGACATTTCTCTCGCAACGCAGCCGCTCACGGATGCAGACGAGAAACTCATTGACCACGCTACGGAGGTGACAAAAACCGCGTTCGACCCTGAAAAGTGGGGTGGCGCGCACATTGTCGGTGCTGCACTCCGCACCGATTCCGGCGAAGTGTACACCGGCGTCAGCATGCCCGCGAGCGTCGGCCGTGTCTCCATGTGTGCCGAGCCAGTCGCACTCGGGAGCGCAATCGCGGATGGTAAAACCGAATTTGCAACCTCCGTCGCGGTGCGCCACCCGCTCCCCGACGAGAACCGCGATTTCGAAGTCGTTCCCGCGTGCGGTGTCTGTCGGGAACTGCTCGCGGATTACGGTTCGGATATCGAGATTATCGTCCCGCACGACGGCGAACTGCGGAAAGCCGATGCGCTCGCGCTCCTTCCGACGCGGAACTGGTGAGTCCTCCGATTTCAGAGATACAACATCTAGTCGACATATCTCTCGATCCGATCATTTCAGAAGACATATTACAGCGTGCGATCAGGATTGGCAAGTATGTCGAAGGTCTCTCGTCGCGCGCTCCTCGCGTCCGTTGGCGCAAATCTCGCCCTCGCTGGGTGCGTGTTCTCCACTGATTCGGACGGTCCGGACCCGGACCACCCCATCTCGTTGAGAAACGAACACAGCAAGTCGCATCGGGTTCGCGTCTGGGTCGTCCGCAAATCGACCGGGGAACGAATTTTCAATGCGAAGCGAGTGATCTCGGTAGGAGACCACGTATCGCTGTACAATTTGGAGCAAGCACATCCGAACGGTGTGGAGAAATTTCGCATCTGTGGGAAACTGCTCGATTCCGACCGACGAGAGACGGCGCACGAGACGTGTACGACGGTCAAAACGAACGAATGCTACGGTAGCGTTAGCGTGCAAATCGAGAGGGACGGGACGGTCAACACGATGTATTCGATTTGCTGAATCACGACACACCGTCATTTCTCCTCAGAAATCTCATTCCAACAAACAGTTTCGGTCGGGATATGTCCGAACCGACCCGTCGCGCCCTCATCACTTCTGTCGGTGCCACGCTCATTGTCGCAGGCTGTATCTCCGATTCAGGTGGTGGCGCTCCAACGGACGAACTATCGACCAATTCGACGACCGATGTCACGATTAGTACCGCCGCCCTCGTCTCTCCCGGTTTGGAAGAAACCGACCGGAGCCATTCCATCGAAGTGCAAAACGACGCGGGGAGAAACGAACCGTCCGCATCTGGGTCGTCCGCGAATCGACCGGAAAGACCGTCTTCGACGAGACGGACACGTTCGAGGCGGACGGCGGGCTACAATCTCAAGGATGCCAACCCCGAGGGCGTCGAAGCGTTTCGCATCTGTGCCGAACTCGTGGACTCGAAGGAGACGGAAACCAGCGCTCGGACGACGAGCGATTTCGAAACGGTAACAGCGGACGGAACGACGGCCCAAACGACGACAAAACGGAAACCGACCGCTGATACTTGGCACTACACCACGGCGGAGACGAGCGAGTGCTACGGGAATTATCGGATCACCGTGGAGAAAGACGGAGCGTTCTCTACTGCCATTTCCATGTGCTAACGTCTATTCCTCGCGATAACTCACGACAACTCCTTCACGTACACGTACCCCGACGTGTCGATGCGCTCGTCGTAGAACTTCTCGTCGCGGCGGTAGCCCGCCGATTCGTAGAACTCGATGGCGCGCTCGTTTTCGGCCATGACGCCGAGTCGGATTCGCTCGCCGCCGCGGTCCGCGACCGTCCGCTCGGCGTGTGAAAGCAGTCGGTCGCCGATTCCCTCGCGCCACCTGCTGGGAAGCACGTAGATGCGCCCCAAATCGAACGTCGCGGAATCGCCGTCGGTTGGACTCGCGCCGACGAACCCGACGACGGCCGCCTCCGTTTTCTCCTTCCCCGTTTTCCCGTCTTCCACTGCAACGCCGAGGATGGAATCGTCGTCCTCGAACAGCGAGCGAAACGTCGCGGCGTCGTAGTAGCGTTCGAGGAACTCATCGGTCGTCTCGGCCCCGATTATCGGGGCGTGTGCCGAATGCCACGCCCGCTCCGCGACGTGCTGGATTCCGTCGGTGTCCTCCCGCGTCGCCGGACGGACGTCGATGCCCATGCGAAAACGTCAGCGAGACCGATGAAAAAACTATCGCGGAGTTGCGTTCTCAGTTCGTACGAAGTCGTCGTTCAACGCGACCGAAGCCGTCGTCGGTCCTCGGAGCGGATCGTTTCGTAGGCGGCGAGGACGACGAGCAGCGCGGTGAGCAGGCCGAGACCGACGAAGGAGGGTACCACCATCATCACCGGAATCAACAGCACGGCGACGATTGCAACGATGGCACGCGCGACGCTGATGGTGCCGTGGTCGCGGAACCGGTAGGCGTTGTGACCACAGAGATAGAGCGTTCCGCCGCCACAGAGCGCGACGGCGGGGATGGCGGTGAGCGGTTGGTTCGGGTGTGCCGCCGTCTGTTCGATGCCGAGCGCAATGAAAATGATGCCGCCCATCATCATGAGGTGGATGTAGCTGTAGGAATCGCGCGCCAGTATCGTCCGTTCACGGTCGGACGCCCGAGCGAACCGGCGTTCGGCGGCGAGCGTGATGTAATCGAAGTAGAGCCACCACAGCGTCGCGATGAGGGCGAACCCGGAGAGGACGGCGAGCAGGAGTCGCGGGGTGATCGTCAACCCGGCCATGCCGACGCCGATGGCGACGATGGACTCGCCGAGCGCGATGATGATGATGAGTCGATGCCGCTCGACGAAGTGGCTCGCTTGGACGTGAAACCCTTCGACGCCTCGAAATTGCGCGATTCCGTAATCAACGACGATTGCGGCTGTCCACAGCGCCGCCTGTAGCGTCGTTCCGACGAACCCGGAGACGATGAGCAGGACGGGTGCTCCCAAAAATCCCGGTGCGAGGCGGAGTATCGCTTCCCGGGTCTCCGGCGGCGTGGTCAGTCCGTAGAGGACGACGTGCAACGCGCGAACGACGAAGTACGCGACGGCGAAGAATACCGCGTCCGTGGTGAACGCGCGCGGAATCGTCAGCGCGACGACGAGCATGGCCGCCATCGCCAACAGGATGACAAACCGCTCGGGGAGAATCTCCTCGACCGGAATGGCGTTCGTCAACCACGAGTAGCAGACCCACGCCCACCAGACGACGGCGAGTAGCGCGATTCCGCGAACGACGCCCGGCCACGACAGGTGATTCGTCAGAAAACCCGTGATCTGCGTGACGGCGAACACGAACACCAAATCGAAGAACAACTCCAGTGGCGTGACGTCCCCGTCGCGCTGTGTTTCGTCCACGGACTCGACATCTCTCGTACTCATCGTTGACATGCCTTACTCGTCCCGAACGAGAACCCGCGGGGGTATAATTGCGGTGGGAGAGCGACCGTTTCGAACTATCGAACCGCGCGACGGACCGTCACGACTAGCTCTCGCAAGACCGGAAAGCCGTCGTACGCCCAGAGCAGAAGCGTGCACGCCGAAATCGCGCCGACGAGAACGAAGTACGACGTGAAGTCGTGATGGACGAGGTGGGCGCGGTACTCGGCGAGGAGTTGCCCGACCGTTCCGGTGAACCCCGCGTCGTGGTCGGGTGGGAGCACGACTACCGGCCAGAGCATGTGTTCTATACCGTACCGGATTCCCTCGTTCATGTGTTCGAGTGCGTCACCGACGTTGTGCGAGAGGAATCCGATACCGAACGCGAGTCCCAATCGCGGGCGGGTCGTTCGCCGCGCGAGCGCGTGAGCGACGGCGATCACGAGGATGCTGGTGAACAGCGAGTGACCGAGCGCGTACCCGTTTCGAAAGACGCCGTACTGCCAACTCAACGGCTTGTCGATGAGGTCTGGGACGACCGAGGCCACGGCGGCGACGACGATCGCTGCTCCACCCGGTGGTTCGTGATGACGGACGTGAACGAACGCGGAATAACAGAGATAGGCGAAAATCGCGGATTCCCACGGCCACATGGTTCGTCGTACGTCCGCTTCGGAGATACGTCTGTGGTGAGAAACGGTAGCGTTCGACACGACCGAAAAAACGAGATTGCGACCGGAAGACACCCCAATTCGCGTTAGGACAGTCGAGCCGCGATATCGGCTTCGGTGACGATGCCGATGGTTTCGCCCTCTTCGGTCACCATGACTGCTTTGTAGTGGTCGAGGAGGTTGCTGATTTCGTTGAGCGTGGCCGACTTCGAGACGGTCGGGAAGCTTTCGTCCATGAACTCACGGACGGCCTCGTCGCGGGCGTCCTCGCTGACGTGGACGAGACTGCTCTCGCTGATCGAACCGACCGGAACGCCCTCGTTGATGACGGGGAGTTGGGAGTAGCCTGCATCCTGCATCTTCTGTACCGCCTCGCTCACCGTGTCGGACGGGCCGACGTTGACGACGGATTTGTGGAGCAGGTCGTTCGCACGAACGATGTCACCCTCGGATTCCTCCAAGGCGTTGACGATGCGTCGAAGCGTCGAGAGTCGCGGGTCAACGTCGTCGCCCTCGATCCGGGCGATGAGCGGTTGAGAGACACCGGCCCGCTTTGCGAGTTCACTCTGCGTGAGTCCCAAATCGGTTCGGTGTTCCCGAAGGTCTTGGGGTGTCGGGAGTTCCATGCCTAGAAATTACCAATGGTTATGGTATAAATCGTTCGGACCGCTTATTCGTCGCCGAAGTCGATTTCCTCGTCCTCGCCGAATTCGATGGTTTCGACCACCGACAGCGGGACGTCGCGGAGCGCGCCGCCGACTTCGCTCTTCGCGATTCGCTGGGCGTGTTCCTCGCCTTCGGCGTTGAACACTTTCATTTCGAGGACGAGACCGACGAGCGAGGTGTGGGCCGCGATGAACGCCGAATCGAACGGTTCGCCGCAGGCAGGACACCCCGTCGCGCCGACTTCGACTTCGACGTAGTCCATGTTCTTCTGATTTAGCCGCTTTCCTGCTTCGCTGACGGCGACGCCGATGGCGTCGTCGATGTCGTTGACATCGCGTACCAACCAAGCCGCCTCCATCGCAACGAGGTAATTGCTCATACTCGAACCAAACACCGGAGGGTTTCGTGTCTTTTGGTTTGGCGGTCGAAACCGGGCAGTTCGATGACCAATCGTTTCACAGGTTTCGTCGCATCTCGACGCACGCGAGTTCGACGCCACCGAACACCTCGTGTTCGACCGTCTCGATCCGTTCGTACCCGTTCTCCTCGTAGAAGTCGGCCGCGTTCAGCGACGCGTGCAGGGAGAGCGAATCCAAGCCCACGTTTCGTGCCACGGATTCGAGATGCGAGAGCAGCGACGACCCGAGACCGTTCCGCGCGTACTCCGGGTGGACGTACACCGCCGAGAGAACGCCGGTATCGAGTTCGAGACGGCCGAATCCGGCGACCTCACCGTCCTCCTCCGCGACGATAACGTACTTCGATTCGTCACGGATCGACTCCAGATACGGTGCCACCCCGAGCGGTTGGGCGGCCCACGCGTCCACCTGTTCGTCGTGGTAGCCCTCCGGTCCGAAGGCCCGAATGGACGCCTTCCGGAGGTCGAGAATCGGTTTCGCGTCGTCCTCCGTCGCGGAGCGAATCGAAAGCATAGAACAGGTGACAACGGACGGGACCCTAACAGTTCGGATGGAAGCGATAGAATGCTATTCTGAAGCGGGATACGGTCGGTCTCGAACTTCCGGATACAGCGCCGTTTCCGGCGGCGTCGAAAACCACCCGACTTCCGCGATTTCCCCTTCCTGTGGCCGAGGGTCACCGTCGAGTTTCGTCCCGTGAAAAATCACGATGAGTTCAACAATCTCGGGGCCCTCGTCCTCGGTATTCCGATTCCGTATGATGTGCACCTCGCACAGACCGGTCAGTTCGCACTCGATCCCGGTTTCCTCCCTCGTCTCACGGATCGCAGCCTCCTCGAAGGTTTCACCGACCTCTACTTTTCCTCCCGGGTCTCCCCATCCGTCGTCCCCATCGTTACGCACGAGGAGCACATCTCCGGATTCGTTCGTCACCCAGACTCCCGCCCCGCCGAGCGTTTCGTCCTCGAATCGTTCCGCGATGGCCCGGTACTGGTCCTGCGGATGCTCCCACGTCTTCTCGACGACATCGAACCTACCGTACTCGTCTTCGAGCCTTCGGAGTGACGACTCCACGGCTCGTTCGCTTCGTTTTCGGATCGACATACGATAGAGCCAGTCTTCGAACTGGAATAAGCGGTTCGCCTCGTTCGACTACGACAAGCCGACGATGGCGTAGATGAACAGGAAGCCGAAGTACAGCAGGACGAGCACGCCGAGCGCCTTGAGACGGAAGTGTTTGAGTTCCTCCGTCTCCTCCTCGTAGGTGTCGTAGAACTCCTCGACTTCACCCTCGGTGAGTTCGTCCCCGTGTTGCAACCCGCGGTGGAGCACCAGATACTCCTCACTCCGAAACGGGCAGCCACAGTAGGCACACTCGTAGGCCGATTCGCCGGACGGAACGTGGTAGTCTGTCGCTATCGTCATGGTCATGGTGGTGTGATCGTCGGTTGCGAAACGACCCACATGCTCGTCATCGTGTACAGGATCATCACGGCGACGAGCGGGTACTGGCTCCGTATCGCCTGCATCCTGCTCGGAAACACCTCGTACGCCGTGGCGTGGGCCACCCACACCGCGAGCAGGTGGCCGATCAGGATGAACGCCATGTTGACCGCACTCCACCACGGCGGAAGGACGATGATGATCGGTTGAGGCGGGTTGATCGGGTTCGACAACATTCCCAAGAGGGTGGGTGAGAGCGAGAGGAAGTAGCCCACGTAGTGGGCGAGATGATACCCGACGGCGATGGGCAGGAGCGACGGCGCGAACTTCCGGGTGATCGCCGAGGTGGTGAGGTAGGTGTCCGCCGTGTTATGGGCCAATCGCGCGGCCAGTCGATACGCGCCGAGGAAGAGCAAGAACCCGCCAAGCAGCGCCGCGAGATAGGTGACGTGTCGCGGCACTCCGGCACCGGTCACCGCCCCTTCGATGTCCGCCCAGAGCGGCGTCGAAACGAACCCGTCGTAGGTCGTCACCCACAGGATGGCGATGATGAACGCGACTTCGTCGATTCCCGTCACGTACTTCGTCTCGGTCAACCGTGCACCCGGCAGTTGAAACTCGAATCCCGACTCGGTTCGATGGAACGGGGCGACCCGCCCGTAGTAACGAAAGACGCGAGCCACGGGATCGACGGTGCTGAACCAGCGTTCGGTGGTAAATACGACGGTTCCCGCGAGCGTGATGAGCGAGTACGCGACGATGATATCGGCCAACATCTTGGGTTCGCTGGCGAGGGGGCTGAGCACTTCGAGCCAGATGAGCGCGAGCAGTCCGACGACGCTCGGCCACGCGCCCAATCGCTCGGGATAGTGAACGTCGAGGGAGGGAAGGAGGTTTCCGATGGTTCGCCACGGGTTCAGCGCGGGCCACGTGTTGCCGAAGATGTACACCGTTGTGGTGTACGCGGCCCACCACCCGACCCAAACGAAGATGATGGCGATGTTTTCGCGCGACGTGGGCGGACCGTACCATCCGGCGGCGATGATTCCGAGCAGAACGAGGACGCCGATGGCTTTCGTCGCGTGAATGACCGTGTCTGCCGACCACGACGTGAACCGTTGCCAGTCGTGAATCTCACGGATGAAGCTTCTGTCGGTGATGAAACTGGCGAGGAGGAACGACGCGCTCACCACGCCGCCGCTCGTGAGGATGAACAACCAGAGGGGGACGGACAGGGATTTCGATGAGCCCTCGATACTCGCCCCGTGTGCCAGCGCGTGACCGGAGAGGGCGATGAAGAGCCACAGCGCGGCGACCGCGCGAGTCGTGTACCGAATCGGTGTTCGGCGATGCATCGATTGAACTAGAGTGCGTCGGTCGATAATAGTTTCCGAAAGCGGACCGCAGGCGTCAAAGAAATGAAAAACGTGTGAGATTCAAACGTGTGAGATACGAACCCGTTCGAATCGCTCCCGAACTCAGTGGTTCGGTTCTTCCGTCGGCGCTTCCATCCCCTCGATCTTCAGGATGAGGATGTTCCGGGTGTCGTCCTTGCCGTCGACGCGCCCCTCCACGACGAGCTTCGAGAGCGGCGTCGGGCCGACCTTCACCGCGTCGCCTTCGTGGAAATCACGGACGGAGCCACGGAGGTGAATCTCCGCGCGGCAGAGTTCGGGGTGGTGCACGCTCGTGAGGTCGATCTCCTCGATGTTGCTCTGCTCGACTTCCTCGCCGTTGTGGGTAAGTGGCACCTCGGCGGCGGAGTCGAGTTCTTGCGTGTCGAGTGCCTCGAAGGCCGTCGCGGTCGGCTTGTAGCCGCCCTTCGGGCCGGGAACACCTTCGACGAGTTGGAGCGCTTTCAGACTCTGCATCTGATTGCGAATCGTTCCTGGGTTGCGGTCGACTTCTTCGGCGATATCCTCGCCCTTGACCGCATCTTCTGTCTCACGGTGGAGATTTACGAGTGCCGTCAGTATCGTCTCCTGACTAGGCGTCAACTCAATACTAGACATTAGAGGAATCTTGGTAATTGATTTCCTTAAATCCGCCGAATATGCCGGGAGAATCGCTGTCTGTTATCTGTCGATACTCCAAGTATAAATACCAATCCATCTACCCGAAATGTTGCCTTTGAAACCCCCCCGCCTCGTTCGTTCTAGCATGACGAAACCCGTCCAGATCATCGGGGCACCGGTCGACTACGGCGCGAACCGACGTGGCGTGGACATGGGGCCGTCCGCGATTCGCTACGCCGGACTGGCCGAGGAACTCGCCGACGCTGGCGTGACCGCCATCGACACCGGCGACCTGAGCGTCCCGCGCGCGGAGGAACGCGATCCGGAAACGCACGAACCGAACGAAGGCAAAGCCAAATTCCTCCGCGAAACGGCGGACGCGTGCGAAGGCCTCGCCGACAGGGTGGCGGACGCAATCGAGGACGACGCCTTCCCGCTCGTCCTCGGCGGCGACCACTCAATCGCCATGGGAACCCTCGGCGGGGCGGCCCGCGACGCAGAAATCGGTGCCATCTGGTTCGACGCGCACAGCGACTTCAACACCCCGAAGACTTCCCCGAGCGGGAACGTCCACGGCATGCCGCTCGCTGGCGCGCTCGCGGTGGACGACTTCGCGGACACCGACTGGGCGAACGCCCCCGGCCTGCGCGCCGAGAACGTCGTCCTCGTCGGCCTGCGAAGCGTGGACGACACCGAAGTCGATGCCATCCGCGAGAGCGGCGTCACGACCTTCACGATGTCCGACATCGACGAGCACGGCATCACCGAAATCGTGGAGGAAGCCCTCGACATCGCCACCGACGGCGTGGACGGCATCCACGTTAGCTTCGACATGGACTGGCTCGACCCCAAGGAGGCCCCCGGCGTCGGGACGCCCGTCCGCGGCGGCGTCAGCTACCGCGAAGCCCACTCCGCCCTCGAAATCGTGGCGACGCGCGACAGGGAGGACGGTATCCTCCGCTCGCTCGAATTCGTGGAAGTGAACCCGATTCTCGACGAGCACAACGAAACCGCCGCGCTCTGCACCGAACTGGCGGCGAGCGCGCTGGGGAAGCGTATCCTGTAACAGCACCTTTTGCTGCGTGAGTGCGCCGCCGGCGCACTCACTGGCAAAATCTGCACCAAAAGCGCTTCGTCACCCCCTCAGTCACGCCGACGGACTCGCAGAGCGAGTCGTCGCGTTCCTTCGAGGGTTCCTCGGCCCGGAAAATCGAAGATTTTCCGGAAAGCGACTGGTGACTAGTGGCCGTTTCACTGACTGTTTCTGGTGGTTGTGTAAATGCGAGTTATTGGCGGTGGTGTAGATTTCCGGTCGATCTTTCATCGAACGCTCGCGGCGGCAACGCCGCCGCGAGCGAGGGCGTCTTCGTCGGGACGAGTTCCGACCCGACGTGTTTCACGCCGACCATCGCCGCGCTTCGCTCGCTGGTTCTGAACGACTGATCCCGAGTCGAAAAATCGTCGTTTCGGCTGAAAACGTACCGACCGTTATTCGTCGGCCGCGTCGTCTTCTATCGGTTCAGCTTCGTCCGGCATCGCGTCCGCCGCTTCCGCGGGGATCACGTCCACGCTCGCCACGCGGTCGTCCTCGTCCACGTCCATCACGGTGACGCCCATCGTGTTCCGACCGACTTCCGAGATGTCGGCCGCGCGAATGCGCATGATCTGACCGCGCTCGCTCATCATTACGAGGTGGTCGTCCTCGATGACGGTCTTGATCTCGGTGACCGGGCCGTTTCGCTCGCCGGTCTTGATGTCGATGAGGCCCTTGCCGTTGCGCGACTGGGCGCGGTACTCGTCGAGTTTCGTCCGCTTCCCGTAGCCGCGACGGGTGACGGTGAGCAGGTCGTCCACGTCGCCGTTCGCGGCGACCATCCCGACGACTTCGTCGTCGTCGTCGAGTTTGATGCCGTGAACACCGCGGGCGCTGCGACCCATCTCGCGGGCTTCCGTCTCGTCGAAGCGGATGGTCATCCCGTTCTTCGTGGAGATGAGCAGGTCCTTCGTTCCGTCCGTGACCTTCACGTCCATGAGTTTGTCGCCGTCTTCGAGTCGCGCGGCGATCTTACCGGTCGAGCGGATGTTCTCGAACTCCTTGGCTGCTGTCCGCTTGACGTAGCCCTGTTCGGTGACCATGCTCAACGACTCGTTCTCCTCGAACTCGTCCGTCGTGATGACCGCCGTGATGTCCTCGTCCCGCCCCAAATCGAGGATGTTGACGGCGGATTTGCCGCGCGCCGTTCGGGACATCTCCGGAATCTCGTAGGTCTTCAGGCGGTAGACCTGCCCGTGATTCGTGAAGCAGAGCAGGTAGTCGTGGGTGTTCGCGCGGAACACCTTCGAGATTTTGTCGTCCTCTTTGAGGTCCGCACCGATGATACCCTTGCCGCCGCGGCCCTGCGCGTCGAACCGCTCGATGGGCATCCGTTTGACGTAATCCTGCTCGGTGACGACGACGAACACGTCCTCCTCGGCGATGAGGTCCTCGCGGGTGACCTCCGACGTGTCCTCCACGATTTTCGTCCGCCGGTCGTCGGCGTACTTCTCCTTCATCTCCAGCAGTTCGTCCTTGATGACGGCGAGCAGTTCCGACTCGTCGTCGAGGATGGTCTTCAGACGTTCGATGCGCGCCGTCACGTCCTCGTATTCGGCCTCTATCTCCTCGGATTCGAGCGAGGTCAGGCTACCGAGTTGCATCCGGACGATGTGTTCGGCCTGCTTCTCGGAGAAGTCGAACGTCTCCTGCAAGCCCGAACGCGCGCCGTCGCGGTCCTCGGCGTTGCGGATGAGTTCGACCACGTCGTCGATACTTTCGAGCGCTCGAAGCGACCTTCGAGGATGTGAGCGCGTTCCTCGGCTTCGCCGAGTTCGTGCTCGCTCCGCCGTCGAACCACGTCGCGCCGGTGGTCGAGGTAGTGTTCGAGCAGTTCTTTTAGCGTCAGCACTTTCGGCTGTCCGTCTACAAGCGCCAACGAGATGATGCTGAACGTGCGTTCGAGGCGGTGGTTCAGCAGTTGGTTCTCGACGACCTCCGGAATCGCGTTCTGCTTGAGTTCGACCACGACGCGGATGCCGTCGCGGTCGGACTCGTCGCGCAGGTCGCGGATTCCCTCGATGGTGCCGTCGTTGACGTGGTCGGCGATTCGTTGGATGAGTCGCGCCTTGTTCGTCTGGAACGGCAGTTCCGTGATGACGATTCGGTCGTCCTGTACCTCGTACTCGGCGCGAACGCGGAGGCGTCCCCGTCCGGTCGTGTAGGCCTGGTGGATGTCGTTGCGTCCGACGATGTTCGCGCCGGTCGGGAAGTCCGGTCCCTTGACGTGCTCCATCAGGTCCTCTATCGTCGCGTCGGGGTTGTCGATGAGTTCGACCGTCGCGTCGATGACTTCTCCCAGGTTGTGCGGCGGGATGTTCGTGGACATCCCGACCGCGATACCGGACGACCCGTTGATGAGGAGGTTCGGGACGGCCGACGGGAGGACTTCCGGTTCCTGCAAGCGCCCGTCGTAGTTGGGCTTGAACTCCACCGTGTCCATCTCGATGTCGGCGAGCATCTCCTCGGACAGCGAGTCCATCCGAGCCTCGGTGTACCGCATCGCCGCTGGCGGGTCGCCGTCCACGCTACCGAAGTTCCCCTGCCCGTCGATGAGCGGGTAGCGCATGGAGAACTCCTGTGCCATGCGGGCAAGCGCGTCGTAAATCGACTGGTCGCCGTGCGGGTGGAAGTCACCCATCGTGTCCCCGACGATGTTCGAACATTTACGGTGACTCGCGCTGCTCGTCACGCCCGAGCGGTGCATCGCGTAGAGAATGCGCTTGTGGACGGGTTTCAACCCGTCACGAACGTCGGGGAGCGCACGACCCGCGATGACGGACATCGCGTAGTCGATGTAGCTCTGTTCCATCTCGTCCTCGACGCGGACGCTCTTTACTTTCTCCGCGACTTCGTCCGGCAGGTCCGGTGTATCGGAGCTCATATATCCACCCACTCCGCTTCGGTCGCGTGGTCCTGAATGAACTGTTTTCGTGGGCCGACGGAATCACCCATCAGCACCGAGAACATCTTGTCCGCCGCGGCGGCGTCCTCGATGGTTATCTGCTTGAGGATGCGGTTTTCGGGGTTCATCGTGGTCTCCCACAACTGTTCGGGGTTCATCTCGCCCAGCCCCTTGAACCGCTGGACCTGCGACGGGTTCCCGTCGCATTTCTCCTCGATGATGCGGTCGCGTTCCTCCTCGGTCATCGCGTCGTACGTGTTTCCGCGATACCGAACCCGGTACAGCGGCGGTTGGGCGGCGTAGACGTAGCCCGCTTCGAGCAACGGTTGCATGTAACGGTAGAGGAGCGTCAGGTACAGCGTCCTGATGTGCGCCCCGTCCACGTCCGCGTCCGTCATGATGATGATCTTGTGGTAGCGCGTCTCCTCGATGTCGAACTCCTCGCCGACGCCGGAACCGATTGCCGTGATGAAGTTCCGGATCTTCTCGTTTTCGAGGACGCGGTCGAGACGGTGTTTCTCGACGTTGAGCACCTTGCCGAACAGCGGAAGGATGGCCTGGAACTCCCGGTCTCGTGCCTGTTTAGCCGACCCGCCCGCGGAGTCACCCTCCACGACGAACAGTTCGGACTTCTTCGGGTCACGCGACTGGCAGTCCGCGAGTTTGCCGGGGAGCGCGCTCGATTCGAGCGCGCTCTTGCGGCGCGTGAGTTCCTCGGCCTTCTTTGCGGCTTTTCGGGCCTTCGCGGCCTCGACTGCCTTGCGGATGATGGCCTGTGCGGTGTCCGGATGTTCCTCGAAGTAGACCGACAGTCCCTCGTGCACGGCGCTCTCGACGATACCGCGGACTTCGCTGTTGCCGAGTTTCGTCTTGGTCTGTCCCTCGAACTGCGGGTCCGGGTGTTTGACGGAGATGACGGCGGTCAACCCTTCGCGGATGTCCTCGCCGCGGAGGTTCTCGTCGATGTCGCCCAGCATGTCGTTGTCGTTGGCGTAATCGTTGACGACGCGCGTGAGGGCGGTCTTGAATCCGGTCAGGTGCGAGCCACCTTCGCGGGTGTTGATGTTGTTCGCGAACGCGTGAATCGACCCCTGCAACTCGTCGGTGGCCTGCATCGCCACTTCGACTTGGATGTTGTCCGCTTCGTCCTCGAAGTAGATGACGTCGTTGTGGAGGGCGGTTTTCGTCTCGTTCAGGTACTCCACGAACTCGCGGATACCGCCGTCGTAGCGGAACGTTTCCCGTTTCTCCTCGTCCCGTTCGTCGTCGAGGACGATTTTGACGCCGGAGTTGAGGAACGCGAGTTCGCGCAGGCGGTTTTCGAGCGTCGAGAAGGTGAAATCGGTCGTTTCGAAGATGTCACGGTCGGGCCAGAATCGCTGGTACGTGCCCGTCTCCTCGTCGTCGCGCATGTCGCGGACGCGTTCCATCTCTCCCGCCGGATCGCCACGCTCGAACGTCTGTCGCCAGACGGCACCGTCGCGCTTCACTTCGACTTCGAACTTCTCCGAGAGGGCGTTCACCACGGAGATGCCGACGCCGTGGAGACCGCCGGACACCTGGTAGGATTTGTTGTCGAACTTCCCGCCAGCGTGGAGGACCGTCAGGATGACCTCCAATGCGGGCATGTCGTACTCCTCGTGCCGGTCCACGGGGATTCCACGTCCGTCGTCCGCGATACTCACGGAATCGTCTTCGTGGATCGTTACGTCGATACTGTCACAGTATCCGGCTAACGCCTCGTCGATGGAGTTGTCCACCACTTCGTAGACGAGGTGATGTAACCCACGGGAGTCGGTAGAACCGATATACATCGCTGGGCGTTTTCGAACGGCTTCGAGCCCTTCGAGAACTTGAATCTGCCCAGCACTATACTCATTTCCGTCGCTCATAAATTCTGATTTTTAGTAGGCAGGCACCACTGATAAAGTTCACGCACGCGCGCGTAGAGCAGAGTAAAATTATCCGACACACCGGATTTATCCCACGCCACTCAGGAGAGAGAAAGTGAGATCCGCCACGTCGATTTCGCGTCGTTTCGCCGGAAGACACGAGCAAACTCGTACGTTCCCCGAGGGAGGCAGGACGTGTTTTCGGGATAGTTCCATAGTTGATACGTTTTCTCCCACGTCCCCCCACCCGAAACCGTGATCGACCGTTCCTGATCGGGAACACCTCGTTCGAGCACGCGCGCGTCGGGTTGCCAACAGTCGTCCGTCCGCGTCCAGTTCGTCCCCTCGCCGACCAGCAACGCCCGAGCAGTTCCCGACGATTTCGTTCCGGTGACGAGGTCCAACCCGCGCGGCCAATCGTACGAGAGGGTCACGGATTCCGACGACCGATTCCGGAGCGAGAGGACCAGTTCGGCGGTATGTGCGTCGGTGATTTTCGACTTCCGGAGCGAGAGCGACCCGGTGATTCCTCCGGTTTCGAACGAACCCGCGTCGGCCACCGTGACGACGCGACCCGTTGCCGATGCGGACGATGTCGTGGTCACACCCCGGTTTCGGGTCGTTTCGGTAGTCGAGTTCGTTTCCGTCGTTCGCGTCCCATCGGTCGTACCAGCGGCGGTCGAATCCGACGCGTTCGACGACGTCGACGTGTCGGGTGACTGACCGAGACACCCCGCAAACGCACCGGTGTAAGCCACCCCCGCGAGGATGAATCGTCGGCGATGCATACGGAACGTCTCGAATCCCACGGACAAAATCACGGTGATGACTCAAACGGCCCTTTGACCGATGGCCTCGTAATCGGACGACGAAAACCGCATCCGGGCGACCCGAAACGTCCTCGTTTCGCACTCGACAAAACCCGCAACCGCCGAAAATCACGTCATAACCGACTCTCCGCGTTCACTTTCACTTTCACTCCGCACCATCGGCGCAGTTTTAACGTTCCCGCCGATAAATACTGGCGAAGAATGCCTTCGATGCAGTCTACGCTCGGCGACGAGGGGATCGCCGAAGAGTTGGCCGAAAGCCAGCGACAGATCTCCATCGCCGAGTTCTTTGAGAAGAACAAGCATATGCTCGGCTTCGACAGCGGTGCCCGGGGGATGGTCACCGCCGTCAAAGAGGCGGTCGACAACGCCCTCGACGCCTCCGAAGAAGCCCGATTGAAGCCGTTCGTCCGCGTGAAAATCGAGGAAGTCGGCGACTACTATCGACTCATCGTCGAGGATGAGGGTCCGGGGATTACCCGCGAGCAGATCCCGAAAGTGTTCGGGAAACTGCTCTACGGGTCGCGCTTCCACAAGCGCGAGCAATCCCGCGGCCAGCAGGGTATCGGTATCTCGGCCGCCGTCCTCTACTCCCAGTTGACCAGCGGGAAACCCGCGAAGATCACGAGTAAGCCGAAGGGGAGTGACCGACAGCGCTACTTCGAACTCATCATCGACACCGACGAGAACGAACCCGAGATCCAGACCGAATCCGACACGCCGCCGGTCGGCCGCGAACTCGTCGGAACGCACGGCACGCGCATCGAACTGGAGATGGAAGCGAACATGCGCGCCCGCCAGCAACTCCTCCGGTACATCAAACACACCGCCGTCGTCAACCCGCACGCGAAGATCGTCTTCGAGGAACCCGGGATGGAGAACGGCGACGAGATGGTGTTCGAACGCGCCGAGGGTGCCAGCCTCCCCGCCGAAACCGAGGAGATCCGCCCGCATCCACACGGCGTCGAACTCGGGACGCTCCTGAAGATGCTCAGCGCGACCGACTCCCACAGCATCTCGGGCTTCCTCCAGGAGGAGTTCACCCGCGTCGGAAAGAAGACGGCCGAGAACGTCATCGAGAACTTCCGCGACCTCCACTACGGCCGGGAAGCAGCGTGGCGACCCCCGCAGGCACACGAGGAAGTCGACCTCGAATCGGCCATCGAGGAGGCCGTCGCGAACAAGGGTGCCGACGCCACCGCTTCCTTCGCGGAGAACGTCGTGGCGCGAGTTGAGGAGAACGACCGTATCTCGCACCACGAGCTCCGTGCGGTCATCGCCCTCGTCGCCGACGAAACCGAGGAGGAGTTCGGAACGTCGTTCGGCAAGACGGTCCAGGAAAACGCGCTCGATGCGGCGTGGGACGCGGTTTCAGACGACCGCGTCACCGACCTGTACGAACTCGTCGACGACGCGACGAGCGTTCGAAAGGACGACGAGACGGTTCGCTCCCTCGCGGAGCGAATCGCCGCGAAGTTCGAGAGCGAGGACGGTCACGACCGAGCGACGGAAAGTCGCCTCGTCGAATACGTCGGCCGTGCGGCCGACATGACCGAGGAACGCGAGGAGGTGACCATCGGCGAGACGGCCCGCGAGAACGTCGTCGAAGCCATCTGGAACTCGATGGTGACCGTGCCCGACGAGGTACCGAAAGTTCGGACGGTCGCCGACAGCCGCGACACCGCGAGCGAACTCCTCGACGCGATGAAGGAGACGGACATCATCTCGCCGCCGACCAACTGCCTGTCGCCGATCACGGCTGAACTCGTGGAGGCCGGACTCCGAAAGGAGTACGACGCGGACTTCTACGCGGCCGCGACCCGCGACGCCGACGTTCACGGCGGCGACCCGTTCATCGTGGAGGCCGGTATCGCCTACGGCGGCGAACTGCAAGCCGAAGGGTCGGCCGAACTGCTCCGCTTTGCGAACCGCGTGCCGCTGGTGTACCAGCGCGGTGCGTGTGCCACGACCGACGTGGTGAAATCCATCGGCTGGCGCAACTACAACCTCGATCAACCCGGCGGCAGCGGCGTCCCGAACGGACCGGTCGTCATCATGGTGCACGTGGCGTCCACCAACGTCCCGTTCACGAGCGAATCGAAGGACGCGATAGCGAACGTCCCCGCCATCGAGGACGAAATCGAGTTGGCGATTCGGGAGGCGGCCCGCGAACTCAAATCGTACCTCAACAAGCGCCAGTCGCTCAAGAAGCGCCAGAAGAAACAGAACGTCATCGCCACCATCCTGCCGGAGATGGCTGAAAAGCTCTCGACCATGACTGGCCGCCAACAACTCGAAATCGGCGATTCGCTGGCGCGTATCATGAACAACGTGCTGGTCGAACGCGAGGTCGATGACGACCTCGTCAAACTCGTCGTGGAGAACCACGGTTCGACCAACGAGTCGCCCAAACTGACCGACGTCGTGGCGGCCGAACCCCAGAACCTCTCGGACGGCGCAACCGCCGTCGAGATGGACGGCGAATGGTTCGTGACGTGGGAACCCACCGTCGAAAGCGGTGAGGAATCCGTTCTCGAATACAACGTCGCCGATGACGTATCGTTCGACGCCGTCAGGGTCGAAGGAATCGAAGACGAACGATTGACCAACAACACATGAGCACGGACACCAACGAAGAAGCCCAGCAGAAACTCATCGACCTCGCCGCGGAGTTCTACGACCAGTTCGCGGGGGGGAAGATTCCGGAGATGTCCATCCCGACCCGGACGAAGAGCAACATCGAATACGACGAGGACGACCGCGTCTGGGTGTACGGCGACCGGGAGAGCACCCGGAGCGCGAACAGCGTCCGCGGGGCCAGAAAGCTCCTGAAAGCGGTGTATACCATCGACTTCCTCGCAAACCAGTTGGAGGAAGACCGCTCGTCCACCCTCCGTGAGTTGTACTACCTCTCGGAGTCGTGGGATGCCGACGAGGCGCAGTTCTCGAATCAGGACGAGTCGAACCAACTCATCGAGGACCTGGAAATCGTCTCGAACGTCACCCGCGAGGACTTCCACATGCGTCCCGAGGAGTCCGGAGCGAAGGTGATGGGACCGCTGCTCCTCCGGGAGCAGACGAATCGAGGCGACCGCGATATTCACTGTCAAGAGGACGTGGGACAGGGCGGCTACCAGATTCCGAACAATCCCGACACCATCGAGTTCCTCGACCACGACGCTGATTTCGTCCTCTGTGTCGAGACCGGTGGGATGCGCGACCGACTCGTCGAGAACGGATTCGACGAGGAGTACAACACCATAATCGTCCACCTCGGCGGTCAGCCCGCACGGGCGACCCGTCGTCTGACCAAGCGACTTCACCAGGAACTCGATCTACCGGTCACCGTATTTACGGACGGTGACCCGTGGAGTTACCGTATCTACGGTTCGGTCGCCTATGGTTCCATCAAGAGTGCGCACCTGAGCGATTACCTCGCCACGCCGGAGGCGAAGTTCATCGGCATCCAACCGAAGGACATAGTGGAGTACGACCTGCCGACCGACCCCTTGAGCGATTCGGACAAGAACGCGCTCGAAAGCGAACTCGAAGACCCACGCTATCAGACGGACTACTGGCGGGAACAGATCGAACTCCAACTCGACATCGAAAAGAAGTCCGAACAGCAGGCGCTCGCCTCCCACGGCCTCGATTTCGTGACCGACACCTATCTCCCGGAACGGTTGTCGGACATGGGAATCATCTGATCTGGACGATTCGCTTTTTTCGACCTCGTCTCCCCGGCGAAACGGTCAACCATCCTTGAACGACGGTTGGTTTCATAGGTGACCGGTGCGTACGAATGAGACGATGGGGAACTGGCTCAACCTGAAGCTCACCGGTATCGGCGCGATGATTTTCGCGTTGGTCTGGGCGCTGACCAACTACTCGATACACGTCTCGAACCCGTTTCTGACACAGTTCGCCGGAGTTACGGCCATCGGTCTCGCCGTGTTCGCAGTGGCCGATGCACTGCACGGCGGATTGTCCGACTGAACCGACTGAACCGAGCGAAATCAGACGAACTCGGTCTCGGTCGGCTCGCCGAGTCCGGTTTCGGTGCGATGGTCCACGTCACCGCGAGCGCACGACCGACAGTAGTAGTTTTCTCCCTCGTTCGCCGTTTTCACGGGGACGCCTGCGACGTAGTTCCGTTCGTGATACTGGCGCTTGACGCCGTTTCCGACCGGTTTGGCGCACACCGAGCAGGGCGTGGCCGGTTCGTAGACCGTCTTCTCGTCCGTCGAACGAACCCGACCGAACGTCGTCGGCGACCTGATTCCAGGAACGTGTTGCGGTGTGAGAACGAGCAAGAACAAGCCGAGTAGGAGGGAAAGAGTGCCGAAGACCAATCCCGCTCCGGCCCAGTTAGTCAGGAGGAGGAACAATCCGAACAGGACGCCGAGGGATCCGAAGATGAGACTCACGGCGAACGCGAGGGCGCGTTTGACCGTCCAATCGGTGGGGAATCCCTCGTCCTCGAAGTACTCCTCGGAACCGTCCTCGCGCAGTTCGATTCGCTCCGCGCCCGGCGAGTAGCAGTACCACGCGTAGAGCAGGTTGCCGACGCCGCTGGTGGTCGCCAGCAGGATAATGTGGAGCGGAATCGACCCGAACCCGCGATTTATCATCACGACGCGGTCGCCGTAATCCTGTTTTAGGTCCCAGCCTTCGACCGTGAGGTCCTCGATTCGGCGGCGAAAGCCGTCTTTTCGCGGGTGTCGTGAGTTCTGGGTGTGCCGTGAATGCTGTGAGCGAAAGCTATCGCTCCCACCCGGATCGACTGCACTCCCGCACTGGGAGCAGAACGAATCGCCCGGGGAGAGCGACGAACCGCACTGCGAACAGAAGTTGGAGGGACTTCGGGAACGCATGTGTGAACTAACCCCGTCTCGACTCAAGAAGATTGTGTTGTGATGAATGGTTCGGAATAGTGAACGGAACGGGGACCGTTTCGGACGGTTCCTATTCCTCGTCGAGCGCAACCGCGATACCGCGTCCTTCGACGTCCTCGGCGAACGCCGCCGAGTCGGCTTCGAGCGCGGCGAACGTGTTGTAGTGAATCGGGACGACGAGGTCGGGGTCGAGGTCGGCGGCCAACGCGGCCGCCGCGTGTCTGTCCATCGTGAAACTCCTGCCAATGGGCGGCAGGAATAACGACACGTCGAGCGCCCGGTGGCCGTCCAACACGTCGGAGTCACCCGGCCAGAAGACGGTCGTTCCGGCGAGCGACAACAGGTAACCGACGCCGAACCCTTTCGGATGCACTGGCTCACCGTTGGTTTGGACGTGCGGGCCGTCTTCCTCGTTGTACGCCGGAACCGACCACGCATCACAGGGACCGACCGTTACGTGGTCCTCCTCGTCGATTCGAACGACGTCGTAGGGCAGTTCGGAGAGCGGTTTCACGTCACGGTCGATCCCGTCCGGGTTCACGCCGTCGTAGACGACGAGCGTGGCGTCGTCCGCCGCGACGCGCTCGATGCCATCCGAATCGTAGTGGTGATCGTGCGTGACGAAGACGACGTCCCCGTCCTTCGCTCGATAATCCACCGGTTCAGGGTGGGCGGCGTCGGGGCTGTCCGGTTCCCATTCACCGGTCAGAACCCCGTACCGTCCGGGGTCGATGTACGCGACGAACCCGTCGTCGGTTTCGAGGCGCACGGTCGCGTAGCCGAACCAATCCACCGTCAGTCCGTCGTGTCGCACAGTCATGGGATTCGGTAGGCGCGGTTCCGAAAAAAGGATTCGGATGGCGGAGATAGTCGGTGGCGGTCCGATCGGCCGAGGGATGCCAGTTAGGCGAGGAAATACCAGAGTAGAACTCCGATGACGACCCAAAACAGCAGGATCGACACGGCAGTGAGCCATCCAACCACGCCGTCTTCCGTCTCCCGATCTTTCGATTGCTGGCGCGCGTCGGCCATCACGTCGTCGGGGATTCCCCGCCGGGCGAGGTACACGCCGAGGGGAATGAACACCACGTCGTCCGCGTAGCCCAGAATTGGAATGAAATCCGGAATCGGGTCGATGGGGCTGACGGCAAGTCCGACCGTCACGAGAACGATGACCTTCGAGTACCACGGCGTCCTGGGGTCACGGCCAGCAATCGCCAGCGCCGTGACTTCGCGTCGGAGGTCACGGGCCCGGTCGCGCCAGTTCGGCATCGTTCGGGTGGTCGTGAGTGACGAAAGTAATCGTTCCGCTCGGGGACGGTGCGCAAGTCGAGCGAAACGTCGCGTCCTCGGAACGCGAGTTCGGCCGTTACTGCATCTCAGCCAGCCGTTCGATTCGTTCCAGCGAATCGGCGGACTCGGGCGTCTTGTCGTCGCGCACGCCGAGGAATCGCGGGAACCGAAGCGCGAATCCGGACGAGTAGGTCGGGGACTGCTGGATTTCCTCGTAGCCCACCTCGAAGACGACTTCCGGAGAGAGGTCCACGACCTGCCCGTCCTGCGTGGCGATGTGGGGTTCGAGCAGTTCGGTCAGTTCGGCGAGTTCCTCGTCGGTGATTCCCGTCGCCACTTTGCCGAGGGTTTCGAACTCTCCACCCTCGGTTCGTACCGAGAGCAGGAACGTCCCGAGGAAACTCGCCCGGCGACCCTCGCCCCACTCCGCGCCGGTGACGACGAGGTCCACCGTCTCCACGTCGGGCTTTCGTTTCCGCCAGTTCTTCCCGCGACGACCCGGCGAGTACGTCGAATTGGGGTTCTTGAGCATGATGCCCTCGTGGCCCG
Organism: Haladaptatus sp. R4; assembly: GCF_001625445.1. Taxonomy (NCBI): domain Archaea; kingdom Methanobacteriati; phylum Methanobacteriota; class Halobacteria; order Halobacteriales; family Haladaptataceae; genus Haladaptatus; species Haladaptatus sp. R4. The sequence continues at coordinate 507,861 of NZ_LWHG01000028.1, forward strand.
CATCGAGCGCGTTCTCTTCGATGGCCGCGATTTCGTCCTCGTCGCCCGTGACGGTGAGCGAAGACACCCCGCCGGAGAGAATCCCTTGGAGGCGGTCGTGGCGCTCGGTGAGCGGCGCAGTCAACAGGTCCTCGCCGTCGGCGTGGAGGCAGTCGAACGCCCGGAGTTCGACGGCGACCTCCTCGCGGGCACGCGCCACGTCGTGCTTGCGTCGGAACCGCCGGAGGACCTCCTGAAACGGCAGCGGTTCGCCGTCAGCCATCGCCACGACTTCGCCGTCCACGATCGCCGGAACGGCGAGATTCTCCTCCGCGTACTCCACGATTTCGGGCAGTGGGTTCGTCACCTCCTCCATGTTCCGCGAGAAGATCCGGACCTCCTCGCCGTCGTAGTGCAGTTGCACCCGCGCGCCGTCGAACTTCCACTCGACGCCCGCTCCCGTTTCCCAGTCCTCCAGTGCGTCCGTGACGGTGCCCGCCTGCGCGAGCATCGCCTGCACCGGTCGCCCGACTTCGAGTTGTAGCTCATCGAGCCCGGATTCGCCCTCGTCGCAGGCGACTCGGGCCACTCGTCCGTAGTCGTTCGACACCTGAAGGGCGCGTTGGACCGACTCGACCGGCACGTCGAACGCCGCCGCGATGGCGTCCCGAACCTCCCCTCGCCGACGCCGATTCGCATCTCCGAGAGGACGAGGCGGGCCAGATATCGGGCTTCGTCGGAATCGGTGCGGTTGAACAGCCCGAACAGGATGTCGATTTTCGTGTCCTGACTGCCCGAACCCTCCGTCGTGGCGAGCGCGTCGAGTTCGTTCTTCGCCACCTCCGCGACGGTCAGTTCGTCCTGCCCGGCACCGAACGCCGCGAGTCCCTGTTGTCCACCGAAATCGTAACTCGCCGCCACCGCGCCAATGTCCCCCAACTCGGCGAGTCGGTCCTCGACGTCGTCCGCCGAGACGTTCTGCCCGGCGGCGCGGGCGATGGCCGTGTAACACAGGTTCGGGCCGATGTCCAGCGTCGTCGAATCCCACGCCGGAAACACCCGCCCCTGCACGAACCGCACGAGCACGTCCAAGTCGTCGTTCGCCGACGAGAGGAGGTCGGTCACCGCGTCGATGATGTCGGTATCCGCACTCAACTCCTCGATCTCCCCGGCCACCTCGGCGAATGCCGCGAACTCCATTATCGGCCGTTATTCTCGGTCGGAGTTAAGCACACGGCTTTCGATTTCGGGGGCGACGGCGGCTAAATGCGTTCTGACTGATCTCGTCGTTTTCGTGATAGAAGCGTTCGAGAGAATTCGGGGTGAGTCGAAATCACGGCGGAAGCACTACTCCATCGTAGCGTTTGTCGCCCGGCACTTGCACGCACAGCGGAACCGAATCAACACGATAATTCACTCACTACCACGACGAGAAAGCCCGTGGATTGAAGCGTCTGGACCGCACACCCCCTCGCATGACTTCGGACCTTGCGTCGCAGGTGAAAGACGTGTTGACGGTAGACAGGGAGGAGTTTCAGGCTCGTGTCGAGGAAGACGCAGAGGTCATCAAACGGGAACTGGAGGACGGGACGTTCGACAACCCGCAGGCCATCGTCGGGTTCGAGTACGAGTTCTACGCCGTGAATGCGGAGACGAAGGCGCTCTCGCGGGTTCCGCGCAGGCTCCTGTCGCTCATCGGCTTCGAGAAGGAACTCGGCCTGCACAACGCCGAGATGTCCACGAGTCCACAGCCACTGAACGAGTACGGGTTGGCGGCACAGGAATCCGAGGTGAAAGCCCGACTCTCAGCGGCCGAAGACCGGGCTGGAGCCGAAGGGATGCGCCTCGTGAGCGATGGTCTTTGGACGATTCCACCGACCGGCGAGACGGCGGGACGGTATCTCACCGACGGCGTCGAGGACGACGGGGTTCAAATCGCGGCGAACATGAGCAACTCGGTGCGGTATCACGCGATGGCGAACACGGGCGAGGCCGTCGGGATGGAACTCGACGCGCCGCACGTCTCGCTCACCTCGAAGACGGTGATGCCCGAGAGCCTCATCACGTCCATTCAGCCCCACTATCAGGTGCCACACGCCCGCGACCTGCCGACGTACTTCGAGTACGCGACCCGTATCGCGGCCCCGCTGTTGGCCCTCGGCGTCAACTCCCCCTTCTTCCCGCCGGATTTGTACGAAGACGCGCCGCCCGAGGAAATCGTGGACGAGGCGTGGATGGAGAACCGCATCCACGTCTTCGAGTCGGTGTTGAACGCCGACGACCCCGGAAAAGTTCGATTCCCGGACGACATCGAATCGGCGGCGGACGCTATCGACGACGTGGTCGACGACCGTACCATCGTGCCGATGCCCGTCTCCCGCTCGGACCGCTTCGACGACGAATTCGCGCATTTCCGGTTGAAACACGGCACCTACTGGCGGTGGGTTCGTCCGGTGTTCGGCGGGTCCACGCGCGCCGACGCGAACGCGCGCATCGAGTTCCGTCCCATCGCCGCACAACCGACGGTCCGCGACTCCATCGCGTTTCAGGCGGCGTTCGCGGGGCTATTGGAGAGCACGTTCCGCCGGGAGCATCCGGTACACCACCTGGATTGGGTCGTCGCACGGGACAACTTCTACGCCGCCATGCGCGACGGACTCGACGCCGACCTCTACTGGATCACGAATTCCGGTGAGGAGACGACGGAGACGGACGAGTTGTTTAGCGACTTGTTCGCCCACGCGAAGGACGGTCTGCAAGCGCGGGGATTGTCGGACGAACAGGCGGCGAAATACCTCTACCCGCTCCGACAGCGCGCGCGCCACCGTGTGACGCCCGCGGACTGGAAGAAACGGGAGGTAAAAGAACGGCTGGAGGATGGCGAGTCGCTGGAGGATGCTATCTCGGGCATGCAACGCGCCTACATCGACCAACAGAAAGAGACGTTACTCGACGGTAGCTTTACCGACTGGAATTAGAGGACCTCGTCGAAGTCCTTGTGCCCGGTGATATCGACGCCTTCCTCGGTGATCTCGGCGAGGAAGACACCGTTGCCGCTGCCGGTGTCGCGCTCGACGGCGCTCTTGATACCGCGTGCGGCGACGGCCTTCGCTTCCTCGTTCGAGAGACCTTCCTCGTAATCCTGTTCGAGGACACCGTAGGCGAGTTGCATCCCGCTACCCGTGACGGTGTAGTCGTCGGCCATGACGCCACCGGCGGGGTCGAGGCTGTAGATGTGTGCGCCTTCCTCGTCGATACCGCCGAGGATGGGCGAAACCATGAAGAACGGCCCGCTACGGAGCATGTTGCCCGCGAGCGTCGAGAGTGCCTGCATGCTCATCTGCTCGCCGCGTCGGGACTCGTAGAGGTTGGACTCGATGCGCATCGTTCGGATGAACGACTGTGCACCACCGACGGACCCGGCCATCGTCAGTGCGGCCGTCGGGTGAATCTGTTCGACCTTCTGGACGTTCTTGTTGGAGACGAAGCGGCCGCCGAGGCTGGCGCGCATGTCCGTCGCCATGACGACGCCCTCGCCGGTCGTGAGACCGATGGTGGTCGTCCCGGTTTTGTTGACGTTTTTCATATCGTCCTTCGAGAAGTTGTTCTCGGGGAGCGAGCCGATTTCCGGCTCGTACGGGCTGGTGTCGTTGCCGCCGAAACGCTCCAGATTACGCGAGAAGTCGGAACCGTGCATTGGAGTACGCATTACCGGACCGTAGTCCGTCAGCACTGATAAAACCAACCCTTCCGGGGTGTGACTGCCGGAGAAAAACGAACCGCCGATTTCGATTATGCGCGCTTGGTGTTCTCGTAGGTCTTTTCGAGGGAGGCCATTATTCGGTGCATCGGGAACGGAACACCTGCACGTCGAGCGACGAGGGCGACCGGAAGCAGACAGATTCCGGCGAATACACTCATCTGGTACAGGGCAAACAGTGTCGCGCGTCGTATCGGTGCGAACATTGCAACTTCACCCGTCCCTGAGCCGCACCCCTATAAATCCGTTATTGCTCTGGAAATTTCATAACGATTTATATCTCCCGAACGGGGCGCCGCCGTCTATCGATTCAAACTCACTTGTGTAATGCACAATTGTAGACGAATTAGTTCCGGGCGACTACGATGGCCACGCCATTCCAACGTCGTCAATATGCGTAAGTTATGGACATCATTATCGTCTCATGCGCGATATCGTTCCGATTTCGCCACCACGCCGTGCGTGAACACCGTGCACACCACCTCCTGAAATCACACACCACCCCACGAAACCAGCACTCGTACTGTCATCCAACTAGCCGAAAGGATTGACGCGTATGCCCACCAATAGCTATCCGTGAACGTCGTCGTCGAACTTCGACTCCCACGCGAGGAATTCGCACTCCACGAGTTGTTCCAGTATCGTTCCGACGTTCGAATCGAACTGGAACAAATCGTTCCGACACGGGAGTACTCGATTCCCTTCGTCTGGGTCGCGACCGCCGACCCGGCGTTTCTCGATACCGTCGCGTTCGATCAGTCACCCATCGATTCCATGGAGGTTCTCAGCGGAACCGAGAACGGTGCCCTCTGTCGAATCGTTTGGGCGAGCGCGACGGACGGGATTCACGGAATCCTGACCGAAGGCGATCTGACGTTGCTCGATGCCGTCGGGAACGACGATGGCTGGTTGTTCCGGATTCGATTCCCGGATCACGAATCGACGACGAAGTTTCGAGAGGCTTGCGACGACCGCTCGATAACGTACGAAGTTCGCCGGATCTACACCGTGGACGAGTTCCCGACAAAACAGTACGGATTGACCGACGAGCAACGCGAAGCCCTCGCGACGGCCTTCGCGTCGGGTTACTTCCGCGTCCCGCGGGAAACGTCGCTCTCGGAACTCGCCGAGACGCTCGACATCTCCCCGCAGGCCGCCTCGGGACGCCTCAGGCGTGGCTTGGAGCGAATGCTCGGTGCGACGCTGTTTCCCCGGACCGGACCGAGCGAGGTTTCCGAGGGGTAATAAAAGTGAGAACCACTAAACCCCAAGAATTCCCTTACTACTTCACCTTCATCCAGAGGATGTGGGCCATATCGTTTTGTGTACGGATGCCGGGAGGTATCTGACATGAGTCAGGATTCGGACGGTCACGGACCGATTCTCAACGAAGCGAACCACGGCGACGGACGGATCTCTGAGACCGTTATCGACGCGATCACCGAAGTCGTCGAGGACAGTTCGACGGAGATAGAACCCCTGTACGAGAGTATCGACCCCGATGCGCTGGAGGATTTGTTCGACCGACGACCCGGCAAGGACGTTCCGACACGGGTGGAGTTCCGCCACGAGGAGTTCTCCATCGCCGTCGAAGAGAACGGTCGCGTCGTCATCTACGACGCTCGATAGTGTGCCAATACGCTTTTGCTGCCATCCGTTGTCAGCCCCCACATGCCTGACAACGAGTACGACGTGTACCTCGTGCCGACTGGCAAACGGGGTGAGGAACAGAACATCGTGTCACCCGTCGCAGCGACGGACGTGGATTTCTACGAGACGGGTATCTGGGTTCGGCGGAAAGGCGGGCGGAACTTCTTCCCGTACGAACAGATTCGAACCATCAGGGAGCACCACTCGGGCCAGTAAAACGAAACGGGAACCGACACCGGAACGCCTAGTTCGGCTTCAACCCGACGATTTCGCGCGAGAAGATGTCGGCATAGCCCGAGAAGGACATCTTGAGGGAGGGCACGCCGGGGAACGTGAGCGTCTGGATTCCGATCATCGGGCGTTCGACATCCGTTCCCAGACTCCGTAGCGCGCTCTCGATCGCGGTGTACAGTTTTGCGGTTTCCTCGACTTCGAGGTCCGAGCACACCCCGGCCACTCGCGTCGGGAGTTCGGCGATCACGTCGCCGTCCCTGACGACCGCCCAGCCACCGCCCATCTCGTTGACGTGCGAAACCGCACGGCGGAGGTCTTCGCCACTACCGACGGCGATGACGCCGGGCGTCTCCCACGTGAGACTGGTCGCAATCGCACCCTCGATCGGTCCCAGTCCGGTAACGAAGCCGGTGAAACCGGTTCCGTCCCCGTCCGGATGCCGGTCGAGGAGCGTGACTTTCAACAGGCCGTCCTCCGGCGCGGCGACGAGTTCGCCGTCCTCCTCCGGTGGGACGACGTTCGTCTCGCCCGAGAGCAGTCCCTCGCGGTATTCGATGGCGCGAACCTCACCGTCGACGGCCACGTCCGCGGGGACGCGGAACTCGTCCGGGTCGGTGCTGACGTTCACGCTGTCGTAAAAGTGGTCAGGGTACTCGTAGGAACGCGGCGCGACGGCCATCTCGTGGTTGTTGTAGACGACCTCGCCGCCGTTGATCACGGTGGTGACGTTGACGGTTTCCAAGTCGTCGATGAGCAGGATATCGGCGATGTTGCCCGGTGCGAGCGACCCGAGGTTCGACAGGCCGAAGTGGCGGGCGGGGTTGAGCGTCGCCATGCGAATCGCGTCCGCGGGCGAGACGCCCTCCTCTATCGCTCGACGAACAACCACGTCCATGTATCCCTCGCGGACGAGTTCCCGGGGCCACATGCCGTCCGTCGAGAGCGAGATTTCGGCCGCGCCGATCTCCTCGTACGCCTCGCCGACCGCCGACATGTCGTCACGAATCGAGCCACAGCGGCCGACGGCGTGGATACCGTTCTCGACGCGATCGATGATGTCCTCGCCCGTGATCGACTCGTGGTCGTCGTCGACGACGGTCGCGAACGCTTGGAGTTTCTCCCCCGAACAGCCAGCACCGTGGCCGCTGACGGTTTTGCCCTCGATGTGGGCGCGCTCGTACAGGTCCTCGGTCGGGGTGTCCCGACGACGGCGTGAATCCAGTCGGTCTCGCCGACGCCGACGATGCGGGCGTCACCGAGGAGGTTGGTGAGCGATTCCGCGTTCCCGCGTGCGGGTTCGAACGTATCGATGAGCGGTTGCGGCGGAACCGTCGCGTACACCCGAATCGGGAGGTACGACGTCGCGGCGAGCAACTGCTCGACGCTTCCGCGCCGAACGACAACCCGAAACCCGAAACCTCCGACACGACGGTCGTGGTTCCACCTTCGAGGGCGTAGTGATAGGCGTTCTCGAACGTCTGGTGCAAATCGATATGCGTGTGAGCGTCGATGAATCCCGGCGTCACGACGCGGTCACTGGCGTTGATGACTCGGGTTTCGTCGCCGATAGCGTCGGTTCCATCCTCCGGCAGCGCCGCGACGCGGTTGTTCTTCACGACCACATCGCGGGCCTGAAACTCGCACAACTCCGGCAAGAGAACGCGACCGTTCCGAATCACGAGGTCGGCAGGTTCGTCGCCGAGGGTGACGGGTTGCAGTTCGTTCATTTGGTTACTCCCTCGTACACCACGACGCCACCTTGTTCGTGTCGGTTCACTTCCCCGCGCTCTTCGAGCACGTCGAGGTGGCCGACCGCCTCGCTCATCCCGGGGAAGTACTCCGTCGCGGGCAGATCGTCGAACAACCCTTCCATCACGCCGAACGCCGTCGTCGGGTCGTCCACGAGCGCGCGAACGTTTCGGGTTCGCTCCTCGTGGGAGTCGAGGATTTCGCCGATCCGCTCGGAGGGGTCGTCGATCTCCTCACGGTGGCCGGGAAAGATGTAGTCGAGGTCGCGCTCTCGGAGGTTCGAGAGGGAGCGGTTGAACGACGGAAGCATACGCGGGCGCTTTCCACCGCTCTCCGTCGGCGGTTGGAGGAACGGGTTGGGCGTGATATCGCCGAGCACGTGGTCGCCGACGACCGCCATCGATTCACCCTCGTACTCGAACGTGAAGATGGTCTCTCCGGCGGAGTGTCCCTGGACGAACTCGGCGGTCAACTCGATACCCTCGACCGTGACCGATTCGCCGTCGTCGAGTGCGAGGTCGGTTTCGACGCTTGGGGCGGCCGAGAGATACGCCTCCGGAAGGTTGGTGACGGTTTGGGCGGTCGTCGCCGCCATCCCGTTCCGGTCGAAGAAATCCGAGAAGTACTCCTGTTCGTACCGCAATCTGTCGTCGAAATCCCCCAAAATGTCCGCTGCCGCGGTGCTGGCGACGATCCGTGCGCCAGATTCACGAAGCCGCTTTGCCAAGCCAAAGTGGTCCGGATGCGGGTGCGTGATGAGCACCTGCTCCACGTCGCTCGGCCCGAGGTCGTGGTCCTCCAACCCGTCGAGCAGTGCAGTCCATGCCTCTTCGCTTCCCGGACCGGGGTCCACCAGCGTCCGCCCCGCCAAGTAGGCGTTCACTGGTCCGATTTGGAACGGCGTCGGAATCGAAAGCCGCGTAAACATACATGTCCCTTTCTTTGCCCGCGGTAAAACCGTTTTTGAACCCGGGTCCCCGGCGAATTCCGACGGAACGATTATATCTGACCCAAACGTAAGGACATAATTGGGAGAGCCATGAACACACACTTCAAAGACGCGTGGTACCACCTCCGACATGCCGGGAGTCATCTCGGGCGTGGTCTCCGCGAGGAACTGCAACCCGCCGAGAGAAAAGCCCGCGAACTGACCGGACGGGAACGACCGCCTGAACCGAGCCGACGCGAGAAGATGCGACGAAACATCCGTGGCGTGGAGCACGAAGCGAAACGACGTTCCCGCGACGCCGTCCGGGACGCGAGAAAGCGGATGAGTTAGACCTCGAAGCCGATACACTCACACTCCGCGAAGTCGCCGCCCTCGACGTGCGGGGGCGACGCGTTTTTTCTATCCACATCGACACGGCCACGGAGCGTCGAGTTCCTGAACGCCACGTCGTCGGCCTTGACGAGCACGGTCGCGTTCCCGTCCGCGTCGTGGGTGGCTGTCACTCCATCGAAGACGACTCCCTCGCCGAGGACGTTGATACCGTGTCGGTCTTCCGCGCCGTTTCGGAAGGCGAACCGGCAGTCGCGGAGTTCGGTTCCGCCGCGCCACAACTCCACGCAGTAGCCGTGAATCGCGCCGTCGCCCGAGTCCACCAGTTCGACGTTTTCCAAGACGACCGGACCGTCCCCGTCGTTGACCTTGATGGCGCGCGCCGAGGACGCACACTCTATCTTCAGGTCGCGCACGCGGGCGGCGCGACTCGAAATCCTGAGGCCGTCGTTGTCGCAGTCCGGCAGACGAATTTCGGTGTGCGAGACGCGTGCATCGCCCTCCTGCAACCAGAGTCCACAGCCGGTGTATTCGGTCTCGTCCACTTCGATTTCCACGCCGCTGGCTTCGTCGCCGTCGCCCAACCGGAGGTTCGCGTTCCCGTTGTCCTTCCACAGGCCTCCCTCCACGAAACACGGTCCTCTCCCACCTGCGAGGTAGCCGCCGTTGTTCACCCACCCCTCGACGTGGCAGTCGCGGAACGTCAACTCGCCGCGGTGGTCGTCGGTAACGCTGATACCGATCGGATGGCTGGTCTGGGACTCCGCGGGTGACTGATCCGGATACGCGTCGGGACGGAACGCACACCCGTCCGGTAGCGAGACGTTCACCTCGCCCACCCCATCCGGGTGCGTGACCGCCGCGTAAATCGCCCCGAGGGCCTTCTTGCCCGCCGACGCACATTCCCCCTCCACGGCCACGTTCTCGATTCGCAGGTCGTCGCTCGCCCGCGCGGAGATTGCCTGCGCGCCGACGCCCTCCGCGCTCATGTCGAACGTCAGGTTTCTAATCTCGACCGTCGTGGCCGACGAATCGGCGGATACGCCCCAATCGCCGCCGACGTCCAGTCCGTACTGCTGATCGGGGTCGGTCACGACCAGCGTGGCGTGCGGGTCGCCCACCACCGCGACTGCCTCGGCGTCGTTGTGGTAGAACCGGCCGTCGAGGTGGTAGCGTCCCTCTGGAAGCACGAACTTCGTCCGTGGACCGGCGTGCGCGGAAAGCACTTCGCTCAGGGGTTTCCCGCCGTCCCGAACGCCCGGTTCCGCGTCGGTCACGTTCACCACGTTCCAGTCGGTCATGTTCGGGGGTCGGAATCGCTGGCCCTTGGTCGTACCGGCCGCCCTCGAAAGCAAGCCTTAAGTCCGGTGCAGGAAAACGGAAAAGTGAGCGGGTCGGTAGTCTAGTCCGGTTATGACAGCTCCTTCACACGGAGCAGATCGGCAGTTCGAATCTGCCCCGACCCACTGCATATAAATACTTTTTCCATCATTCCCTGACAGTTAGCGGCCGGTTTGGGGGGTGCTGGTTCTGATGGCGGTTCGACTTCCGAACCCGGATAGCAACCGCCAGACGTGTGGCTACTGCGAGGCCCACGTCACCCAGAAGTTCCGACGCGTCTACGGTACCGACGACGGTCGTGCCCTACGATGCCCCGAGTGCGATTCCTGGGCGCGTATTATGCGCGGATCAGCCTGTGGACGCGAGGTTACAGAACGCCTCGACCCACAGGAGTATCCGAGTCGGAAGGGCGGCGTCGAACTCCGGAAGCGACGCGTCACCGACGGCGGTGAGAACGCGTGAGGGAGTTCGTCCGTGCCAGCGAACTCTACGATGTCGAGACCGGAGTCTCCCTTCGCCATCCCGCGGAACGTGCGGGCATCGAGGTAAGCGGTGAGCAGGTGAGATAAGGATGGTCTCGCCTGCTCGCGACGAAACCCCCCAGTGGCAACGTCGCCTCAAGGGGAAACTGAACGAGAACCCCGCGCGGTTTCTCGATCACGACCTCGTCGAACACGGGAGTGCCCACACCGATCACACGCTTCAGCGGCTGGTCACGGCCCGCATTCGCGGAATCGGGACAATCGAGGTCGTCAACGCCTGGATTGCAGTCGAGCGAAAGATCGACTACGGACCGCGCGAGGGCGTCATCTCGCTCCTCGAAGAACGGAAAGCGTTCCTCGAAGAACACGGCGAGTTCGAACCGCCGAACCGGCCTCCCGAACAACTGCGTGAATGGGCCAGCGAGCGGGCCGAGACAGCACGACGTCGAAACAACGACTGCGAGGAAGACGTCGAGAAACCGCTCTCGGCATCAGAGAAGATCCACCGTCTTCGAAGCGACGGCGGTGACTCGCAGTGACCCGCGACGTCCACCATGCGGGCCAGAATCGTGACGAAGTCACGATGGACGACGTCCACGCCGAGCGCGACGACGTCGCCGACGACGCGGTTCTTTCGGGTGACTATACCGTTGGTGAGACCACAACGCAGAACGCCGACAGCGAACCGGACAGCGCCCCGACGAACGTCGTTTGCTGTCGGCACTGTGAGCAGGAGTTTCGGCGCGTCTACGACTACGATCAACACGAGTACACCTGCGAACCGCTCCAACACGCTGTTCGACGAGAGCAGTCGAAGGAGAACGAGGAATCGGTCGAAGATATCGACCGGACGTACTTCATCCGCTCGCAGTGGCACGAGTTCAAGGCGTACGTGAAGTACGACGTCGGACTCGGCATCTACTACGGGCTGAACAGCCTCCAGAAGGAACACGATTTCCGCGACGATGGCGCGCTCAAAGCCGAGTTCGGCGTCCCCGACGACATCGCCGAAACGACTGGTCGCGAGCGGTGGGAGCTCGAATTCTCCTTTTCGGATAGCAAGCTGAAACCGTGGCGCGATTCGTCGTTCCGAATCGAGAACGTTCGCGAGTACTCCGTGAAGATGCACCCTGCGGGTGTCGAGAACCATCGGGATGCGCTTCGAAAAGCGTCGTTCAACGTCCGACCGCGCTGGCCGAATCTCGAATCGGAGGACGGTTACAGGGACCCAAGTAACCCGCACGATCTACTCGGAATCGACGTGGAGTACACGGGGTCGAACATCGACCCGCGAGTGTACCCGAAGTTGTTCTATCAGGCGATGGGCGTTCTCCAGGGTCAACAGGGAAAGAAGTGGTCGAATCCGACGTACATCCCGTACGACGACGTCCGCCCGGAGAACATCCACCACTCGTCGAACATCACCGACGGAGAGCTGTACGTTCGACTCGATAAGGATCTGACCGGGCCGCTGTACGCCATCGACGGGCCGATTCATCGAATCTCGATGCTGCTCGCCGACGAACGTCGAGGCTACGCGAAGAGTATTCGCGACGATCGCGAGTGCGAGGGCTACTATCACGTTGCGACCATCGACCACGAACGAGCCGGAGAGTTGCTCGGCGGTCACGTTCTCGGGAAGGAGTTCAAACACTACCACGTCCGGAACCCCGACGCGGTCGAGGGCGACGCCACGCTCGAACATCCGAAATTTGGTGTTGCTCTTCAGAATTCGGTGACCGACCGGACGGTCTACTGGGACGATCTTCGACGAGTGGAGACGGAACTCGACGAAGCACTACTGAACGCACTCGACTGGACTGACATTCCGATTCGCCCCGACGGGCAGGTGTACGTCGAAGACGACGTCTTCGAGGTGACGGGCGAACGGCGATTCAGAAACCTCGTGCCGAATCGACTCCCGAGCATCCAGCAGGAGCAGCACGACGACGTGATGCGCGTCGTTCCGAACCTCGCTCCGACCGACGTCGAGATCGCGGAGGAGTTGCTGACCGACGGCGGGCAGATCGCGCCGAAAAATCTGGCCGAAGATCTGGGTCGACACATCGATACGGTGTACACGTCGCTGAAGCGACTCGGCTCGATCGTCGTCCACGAGTACGGTGATGTTCGGCTTCGCTCGAAGAACGTCGCCCAGGAGATACTGAAGTATCTCCGGGGGGCAAAAGAGTCGTTCCAAGTGTCGATGTCGGAAGCCGCCGACCGACTCGTTCAGGCGGAGAAAGTCGTCGACGGTGACTCGGCGTTTGCTCGGTGGCGCGAGACCTACGGCGTCGAGTTCGACGATCGGGAAGGTGAGCCCGACGAGTTGACGATGAAGTATACGCCGGAGTCGAAGGACGAAGTTCGACGAATCCTCCGAACCGGTGCCAATCGGTGGAGCCAACTCACCGGAAAAGCGGTGCGTCAGTTCGCCTTCGAGGTGCGACCTGCAGTTCGGCTCGCTGACGGGACCGTGTTCGCGCCGCAGTACTGGGTGCGAAGCTTCGGCTGACCGCCTGACGTTCGAGTGGCGACACTCTCGTTCGAACCGATTTACCCTAACTACACTTTCCCTTTTCTGAATTTGAAACAAGTAAACTTGTATTGGGTCAGAAGTGGAACGGGCGAGTATCGAGAGCGACCACGACCGACCGTGACAATTCGAGGGGGACCCCCGCATTTCCGCTTAGAATGTGTGGCTAAAGAGCCACGGGCCTAAAGTACGTCTCGCGCTTTCGCGCTCGACACCGGAAACAAAGGACACCGCGGTTGTTCGGCGAATCGAGCGCAACCCAACCGGGTACGGGAAGATTTGCTGAAATACGGGAAGGATTTACGTTCTGCACGCCCAATAGTACAGTAACGATGTCGAAATCGACAGACGAACGCGGCCGCATCTACCTCCCGAAAGACGTCCGGGAACGGTTCGGCGAGCATTACCGGATCGTCGAACTGCCGAACCACGTCGCGCTCTTCCCCGTCGATGATGACCCGCTCGAGGGGTTGCGCGACGCCGTCGGAGACGCCTTTGACGACGTGGACGGAAGCGAGCTCAAGGAAGAAGCACGCGAGGCGATCTCCGAAGAAGTTCGCGAAGAAACCGAACAACGGTCACAGGAGCGGACGGAGTAACGCGTGTACGTCGAAACCGACTTTCTCATCGCGCTCGTCAAAAACGACGACTGGTTGCAGGAATCCGCACTCCGTGAGCTCGAGGAGCGTGATGACATCCACACGTCGATTCTCGCGTACGCCGAAGTGCTGGTGTTATTCTATGACCGAGGCGACTCGGAGTACAAGATCGACGCGCCACGAGCCATCGCAAACCTCCTCGAACTCGTCCCAATCGAGCCAGAAACGCACGAGGACGCGGTTCTCGCGGCGGCGACGTTTCTCGATGAGTACGAGATGACTCCGTTCGACGCGCTTCATGCGGGCGTCATTGCAACCGGAGAAGAAACGGTGCTATCGACCGAACAGGACTACGACAAGATCGGACTCGACCGAGTTCCGTTGGAACCTCACGAAGACGAGTGACGACATAGAACCGTTACCATCCCTTCGGAGTTCATCGCCGGAATTTCAGCGACGAACGTGAGCGGTCCCGACCGGCTCATTCCGAGAGGTTCTCGAAGCAGTCGTCACAGGGGCGGTAATGTCCACCGAGGACGGAGGGATCGACTACTCGGTAGTCACCACGTTGTCCACAGAGTGGCCCGTCCGTCGTCGGGGCGTGCATGATCTTCGAGGTTCCACCGGTGACCATGACTTCATCGGTACGTGAGGTGAGCGACGGAATCAATGGCGTCACGATGGGTTCGAAGGCGTCCTCGTCGGACTGGTCCTGTGATTCACCACCGTCGAAGGTGTCTCCCGTCGAAACGCGCGCTTCGACCGGGCTGTCGGGTTGGAGGGCGAGGTATTCCAGAATCCCCTGGAAGCAGGACCGGCACGGTCGCAAGCCACTCAGTCGGACGGTTTCCGGGTCTGCAGTGTGCCATTCGGAATCGCACGGTCCGGCACTACACGCGGGTAATGGGTCCGTCTCTCCGGAGAGGTCGAGGCGATGGAACACCGCGCTAGTTGGTCTCGCCACTACCTGCTCGGGGAACGCCGACCGGACGTTTTGGAAGCGCGAGAGCAGTCCGCTGGATGGAGTGTCGCTACTCATACTGTGGTCGGAATTGCTCGGCGGGGCGAATCAGGATGCCCTCGTCTCCTCGCTGAACGCTGAAGAGGAGTTCGTCGCCCGATTCGATGTCGAAGGCCTCGACGAGGTCCTTCGGAATCGTCACCAAGTTACAGCCATCGCCCGCTTGCACGGTGCGCGTATCCGCGTACATCAACGGTGCGCCCTTGCTCATGCGTCGTCCTCCCGTTTGCAATGTGGCTCCTCTGGATCGCAGTCGTAGAAACGGCAGCGAGCACAGTAGTCGAGACCGCCGTTGTCACGGAGACACACCGAACAATTGCACTCGCGCCGACTGTGCGAGGACGTGGACTGACTCACAGCGCCTCACTCCTTTCAACCTTCTTTGAATTAGGGGCCTCTTCTACTGTTCCATCGGGTTGTTTTTTCATTGTCGGAAAAGCGAGAAACCGGGGTGGCTATAAAGATTCTCCTTGTATCTATGGAGCGTATTATCAGTCGTCGTTCGACGAGTCCGTGACGGTGTTTCTAGTTCTTCGAAGCAGGGTTATGGTCTCTACGCCCGGGGGGACCCTACCGAGCCTATCCGAGACGCGCGCGTGCGTATTCGCTTGAAATTCGCCTCGAGCTCGGAATGGACCTTGGGTTCGAAAATCACAGTTCTCGGAATACGAACTCCAGTGTTCATGCTGGCATGAGTAACGTCAAAGTGTACAGACAATCGCACCGACGAACTCGTCGAGTGATTAAAGATGGTTCCGTACTCACGAGCGATTCACTCGGAGTAGGCAAGCACCTTCGATTGTGATTACAGCCTATTCGCGAGTATTACCCACACACGTGAGTGTAACAGGTCGCGTTTTTGCACGTGTCCCAGCAGCAACACGATGAACGATACACGCACGACCCGGAGGAACAATTGAATGGGACACACGTAGAGCACGTGTCCGTTGCCTCAACACCCTGTGTGCTACTCGGATGCATGGAACCGACTTTGTAGAAAAAGTCGTGTTCAGTCTCGCTCTTCGAGAAGACTGCCCATCGGACATCATCTTTCGGCCGAGCAAGAATGGTCAGAGTTCCATCCTCGAACTCTCGAACAATACGGATCTCGGGGGACACGTCGCCGTCTATGAGCAAGGCTCGAAACGCGGCGAGATAACGGCCACTGTTATCTTGGGTCGTTTGCCACTCATCGGTGTCGACAACAATGTCGAACTCGTCCACGGATGGACGCTCTATATAGCCTTCCTCAGCAACAGCCGTAATCATTTCCGGATACGAACTGAACAACTGTTGTACCGCCTCGACACTCTTGTACTCTTTAGTCGCCTCGTTCACCTCGGATTTTGAAAGACGACGTTGATTCGAATCGGCTGCAGCAGTACTGCTTAAGCTGATAGCGGCGGCACCCGCTGTAGCCATGGATCGGAGAACATTCCGACGAGCGATACCTGTATCATTATCACTAGTCTTTTCTGGGGCCATTCCCACATTATAATCTGTAAAAATAATATATAAATTTATTCTAGGCAGCTAAAAATAATTTTCAACGGTATCTTTTGTATTGTGGTCAGGTTCATTCTTGTAATGTGATCAGCAACGCGATAACGCCGACGAGGAGTGCAATCAGGGCAAAGACCGGGTATCCACCGGTTGCACTACGAAATGCCACATATCCGATGGTTGCACCAACAGTGAGAACAACTACATGACTGACGAGGTGAATTCCTTCGATTCGGAGCGTCGAAACTTCTCGACCGACCTCGTCCGTAATGGTGAGCCCGTTCTGCCCGACATCCCAAGAGATCACTGTAAGGAATGCAGCGATAAGGAGAAACAACGGTGCGATTCCGAGTAGTCCGGCAACGACGACCGCACCGAATAGCACTGCGGACCCGACCGTGAGGATTTCCGACGACCCTCGAACGAGGCCAACCACGAGGAACACGACCCCACTAACGCTGGCTATGAGAGTGTACACGGAGACAGCAGTAACGAGGAGGACCCCGAACGCGGCCAGTAAGGCGACGACGGTACTGAACAGCGGCGGTGTTCCCCGTGATATCCATCCAGTGCTACGGTGCATATCGAAACACCTCCTCAATCGGCTCGGAGACGTTCCAATCAACCACAGGGATACCGGCACTTCGAAGATCCCCGAGTCGGAAACGCCGCGTGAGAGATGCGAAGCCGTCCGCACAGTCGGCCGAAGGTTCTCCTATCGTCGGGTTCGGGCTGACGACAGTGACGGCGTACCCGAACGCATCGAGTCGTCGTGCAGCGTGTTTCGCTTCGTCATCACACATCGGTGAAATGAGTATCACCTGGATATCCGAACGAATCCGCTGGTGAAACTCCTGAATCGCCGCAGTCACGTCGAGTTCCTCGTTCGGGGTGTCCCACGCGAACGCCGTCTCCTCGGCGAGAGTACGATGAATGCGACTTCGCTGTGATGCACCGGCACCCGGGGACAACCAGCACGACTCCGGTGACAGTGCTGTAACGCCAACCGGGATACTCTCCGACAGCAATTGGGTCGTGATGTATCGTCCCGCAGTAACGCTCTGTTGGACGATCGGTTCATCGGATGCACCGAGCGGTGCTAGATACGCTTCTGTTCGAGCATCGATAACGACCATCACTTTTGTGAGTCGCGACTCCCGGAAATCGACCGTCCGCAACTCGCCGGTCTTTGCCATCCGTTTCCAATCGATACGTGACAGCGAATCCCCGGAACGATACTCTCGAACCGAATGGAACTCGACACCGGAACCACTGACAGTCGCTCGTGCTTGCCCCGAATGAACCGTCGTCTCCCGTGGGAGACTCACTTCTGATTCGGGCGATTCGTTTACGAGACAGTTGATTTCGTTTGCCGTGCTCTCGACGAGTAGCTCTCGCTTCTGCACACCGGTTACGTCCCGCATGATGACGAGCGATGGGTCGAACGTATGAATTCCAGACACAGCGGTTACCGAGTACGTGAACGTGGCTCTCTTTCCCGGACGAAGTGCGGTGGTGAATCGAGGCGAACCGTCGGTGACGGTGAGTCCGACGGGCACGCCGTCGATCAACCGGAGATCCGCGAGCGTGCTGTTACCAGTGTTTCTGATCGAGACGGTGACAGTGACATCGTCTCCCACGTCGGGTTCCGGGTCGCTGATGGTTCGCGTTATTTCGACCTCCTTCGACGGTGGGGTAGCGATACGTGTGTACCCGGCAATAGTGATACCGAACAAGGCGAGGAGGAGGAGTCCCGGACGGACTGTGAAGATGCCGAGCCCTCCGGCAACGAGTGCTGCTGCAGTCACACCGCGCGTCCGTCCCGGTCGGGACACTTGTGAGTTCTCACCGGCGATCGACGACCAGTACTCCCGTGTCGTCGTGATTGGTGTCTCGTCAAGCGAACGTTTTGTCGCGTCGAACAGTTCGGGCGAAACGGATGTCCCACCGAATCGACTCGCAAGGTCGGCGATCGCATGCCGTGCCCGTCGTGCAAACGGTGGTTCGGTGCTCCGTAGCGAGCGAAGCCGCTGGCGCAACGACAACCTTGGAACGACATCGTCTTCGAAGAAAGCCGCTGCCCGAGAATCGTCCGTCCAGCTCCCGTCGTCGAGTCGCGTCTCTATCTCCGTTCGTGTCCACGTTTCCGTCCGTGACAGTACGGAGATCGCAATCTCCCGTAACTCAGCGCGGAGAGCGAGGCGGCTTTCGGGGTCGTCCATGCGTCGGTCGCTCCAGTCAATCCCCGCAAGACGCCGTGCGAACGATGTTCCGGGACGTTCGTACCGAGGACGATTCTCCGGTTGCAGAGATGCTCCATGTACGACTTGCTGACCGTTTCCCGTGTCGGTCGCCGAGTTATCTCTGATAAGCAAGTATCCTGCGAGAATGACCGCCCCGAGGCCGATGATGACGAATGGTGCGGCCCGAGCGACACCCGTGAGGGTACCGATATTTGCCAGTGTCGGCGATGTAATCAGCAGGATACCCACGAGACTCGATGCGAGACCGAGGACGAGGGTTGGACGACGAATCCAGCTCATTTCTCGGACGTGGCTGTAGTGGAATCTGCGTCGTTCATGTTCTCGGACTGTCGAATCTCGTCGAGCGCTTTTTGTGCACGCCGTTCTCGGGAGTCGTTCGGGAACTTCCCGCCATATCGAACCGAACGGAACAACTCGGTCAATTCGTGTACCGGCATCTCCGGGAGCTTTGCTCTAATCGCCCGTCGTTCGAGCTCTGCGGGAGTCTCTTGGTTTTCCCGAGGTGGGGCGAGGGACCGGACCATGGTTCGCCACGCTCGATACACGTTGTTGGTCAGTGGGAGATCGTTGACTCTCATCGAGGAAGTGGACGACTTTGGCTCGGTAACTACTCCGTCAGTTTTTTCCCCGTCGACTATTTCTCCACGTTCATCATCAGTGGTGAGACGCCAAATGACGAGTAGCGCACCGAAGAGTAGCAGACCGATTCCGAGTGCAAGTCGAGTGAGCGTGCTACCGGATCGTATCTGACCGCTATTCAGGCCATTCTTAACGTTTAGATTCGGCATGAGGGAGTGGGTCCCTTGTCGTTTTCCGGACTGTGATTGACTCTGGCTTGCCTGCCCTCCGGTGTGGGACTCTCCCGGAGTCTCGACAGTCGTTTTCTGCTGGTTGCTAACTGGATGTGCGGATTGCAGCGTGCTAGCGGCCATCCCGAGAATCGCTAACGCGAACACCGCGATGAGGAGGGGAGCGACGTGGGATCGGTTCATGAGCGGTCGACCTTTTCTGAGAATGGCTCCCTCTAGCGATTAAAAACTATTGGGATTGTTATATTGGATGGGTTTAGACAGCGCGTTAGAGAGGTATTCTACGCTCGTTTTAGAGAGGGTTGTTGTATAAAAATCGAGAGACCGTATTCTTGGTACGAACGAGAAGGATTCCGGACTACTGTGAACTACCTCATTGCTGGCATCCATCTATCAGTCATGCGATCATCATCCCCTTCGAATAGATTCGGAGAATCAAAGCTATGAATTTCACCTATAATCGAGATTTGAACCGCTATGGTTCCTTCTCAATATCGGCGAAACGATCCACATCGAACCGAACAGTTCGAGTGTGGCTGCTGATCGTCTCAACGGTCTCACGATCTCGACTCTACCATTCCCCTTGGGAATGTAGAACGCGAGAAACGGATCCGCGAAATTGCACACATCCATCGCGACCGTCGTGTGCAAATCGAGTCGATTGCGATTGACTCGACACTGCTTCAATCGGACTGATCGAATGATTCTCGGAGTTCTTTATATATTGTCGCTGTTTCAGTTACCTATTGAAATTGGGTTCTCAAGAGATGTGTGCAAAAATATTGGCCTTGGTGATAAAATACGATAAGGGTGATTTCGACACAACTCTGTCTATTTGCTGAATTGAGCCAATTCTTGGTTGAGCTTCTCTTTTTCCTCGTAGAAGAGCGCGTGACCACTCTCGTCGAAGCGAACGAGCTCTGTGTTTTCGATCCCTTCGTGGAGCTTCTCTGCCGTCAGTTCAAACGGACAGGCTTCGTCGTGCACACCGTGACAGATGAGTGTCGGAACAGAGATGTCCGCGAGGTCAGACCGAAGGTCTATCTCGCCGACCGCTTCGATCGAATCGGCCATAGCCTGTGGCGACGATTCCATGCTCATATTCTGGAGCCAATCTTTCAGCACAGGACTCGGTGCGGAGTGAAACATCGAATCGCCGAAGTCACTACTGACCTTCGCCCGATCCTCATAGCATCCCTCAGCAAGTCCCGTAAATGCGGCTCCATCGACGCCCTCCGGGAAGTCTGGTTTTTTGGCTAAAACGGGGCTCGCAGCACCAAGTAGCGCCAATCTTGCCACATACTCTTCGTTATGGCGGCTCATATATCGAGTGACGACACCCCCGCCCATTGAAAACCCCGCGAGTGTTACATCCTCGACATCGAGTTCGTCGAGAACTGCCTTCAGATCGTCAGCGAACATGTCGAAGTCATACTCACTCCACGGTTTACTTGACTGTCCGTAGCCACGAAGGTCAATACCGATACATCGAATGTCTTCCCTGGGGAGCTGAATGTACTGATATTCGAACATCCGGTGGCTCAGCGGCCACCCGTGAACGAACACGATTGGAGTACCCGACCCCCAGTCCTGAACGAACAATTCCACCCCTTCCTCAACTTCGATTCGAGTCATACTAACCAATGGCTGGTCAACCGATGTGTATATATGCGATTTGGAAGAGTTTCAGACTAATTGACTGCATTATTTCTTCCTAAATTGTATATTAGGGTAATTTCTCAAGTTTCGAGTTTGCTCCGTTGATGAGCCATGCTCGTGAACACGACCCGAATTTCCTCGCATTCTCCGGCTACTGGAACATCGATTGCTTATAAAAGACGTGTGGCGAGCGGTGTGATCGGCGCGGTCGAGGGAGTGATCGTGAACACGAACGACGGAATATGAACACGAGTTGGGACCGATTCGTGTTCATATCCGGGCGAACTCGATTCGCTACGCGAAACCACTGGGGTCAGAGCAAATGCTCACCTAGTGAGTGTATCCGCTATTAGAAGGATTATGGGTATTTCTGAAACAGAGGCATCTCGAAGTGGGACCTTCGCACAGATCATGGTTCAACCCAACAAGGGTACTTCTGGAACAATGGCAGAACATCATCAACACAGGTTCGTTCGAGCTTCAACCCAACAAGGGTACTTCTGGAACTCAGCGGAGGTAACGACGAAGATGTCACAATCCCATACGCTTCAACCCAACAAGGGTACTTCTGGAACCATGCATATGTT